>JAADHX010000397.1:11354-11812 GCA_013151655.1 Actinomycetota bacterium | reverse complement strand
GGCTTCAGCGGCCTTCGAAGCTGCCGCTTTCTTAGCCGGTTCCTTCTTCTTAGCCTCAGCCTCGGTCTTGACCAGATCCTTCTTGGCTGCATCGGCCTTCGTGGCTGGTGCCTTCTCGGGCTCTGGCTCAGCAGCTGGGACCTCACGGATGAGACCTTCGCGGTCCGCCTTTCGGCGAACACGGTCGGCCTGGGCTTCGACGATGCTCGACGAGTGGCTCTTGGCCCCAATCCCGAGCGCGTCGCAGAGATCCAAGGTCTCCTTGTTGGTCAACCCCAGCTCTCTAGCCAGTGCGAATACGCGTATGTTCTTTGGCACGCAGTTCCTTGTTGCTGTCTCGAACCGACGCAGGTATGCATCGGTGCGCGGCTGGCGGCGGCCCCGTCCGAAGCCGAGCTACACCCTAACCGCTTATCACCGCCAAAGGCAGTGATAAGTGTCCTCTTAGTTTGTGTCTG
>JAADHX010000397.1:0-11235 GCA_013151655.1 Actinomycetota bacterium | reverse complement strand
AGCTTCATCTGCCCCCGACTCCGCGACATCAACAGCTTCATCTGCCCCCGACTCCGCCGCGTCTGGAGCTTCGTTGTCATAGTCGGCGGCGCGGATCTCATCTCCACCGTCGGCAGGTTTCCACACAAGTTCTCCTGACTCAGGATCAGTGATCCACTCGCCTTCGGCCCACTCTTCGCCGCCGTAACCGGCCTCTTCGTCGGCAAGCTGAGTCTCGCTCTTAATGTCGATGCGCCAGCCGGTGAGGCGAGCAGCAAGCCGAGCATTTTGGCCCTCTCGACCAATAGCGAGCGAGAGCTGATGGTCTGGGACAATGACCTCAGCGGTGCCCTCGTCCTCGTGAAAGCGAACCTCTTTGACCTTGGCCGGCGAAAGCGCCTTAGCGACCAGGTCATGCGACACATCGGAGAACGGGATGATGTCGATCTTCTCGCCGCGAAGTTCGTTCACAACTTGGCGTACGCGAGCACCACGGGCGCCAACACAAGCACCAACAGGATCTACGTTCTGGTCATGTGACCACACTGCGATCTTGGTGCGATGTCCAGGTTCGCGCGCACAAGCCTTGATTTCGACGGTGCCATCGGCGATCTCGGGTACCTCAAGCTTGAATAGTTCTCGAATTAGCCCTGGGTGGGTACGAGAAACAACAATCTGGGGACCCTTCGCTGTCTTGCGTACCTCGACAATGTAGGCCTTGAGCCTGCTGTTCGGTTCGGGACGCTCATAGGAAACTTGCTCTGACTGCGGCAACAACGCCTCGACTCGACCAAGGTCGAGGAGTGTGTAACGCGAGTCCGACTGCTGGATGATGCCGGTGACAATGTCGCCTTCGCGCCCGGCGTACTCGGCGTATTTCTGATCTCGTTCGACTTCGCGAATACGTTGCGTCAGTACCTGACGCGCAGTCTGGGCCGCGATTCGCCCAAAGTTCTCCGGGGTGTCGTCCCACTCTCGCACGACCTCGCCCTCTTCGTCGATCTCCTGAGCGATTACCCGAATATCGAATGTCTCATCTATGACGACATAGGCATCGTCGGCCGACTCTGGCATCCGCTTGTAGGCCGACTCGAGCCCGTTGGCTACGGCCTCAAGCAAGATATCGGTGCTAATACCGCGCTCGGCCGCTAGCGCCTGAAGCGCCTCCATCATGTCTGGTGAGCTCATGGGCTTGCCTCGTTGTCGGTGGTGGAACGGTTGCCCGTCGATGATTTTGCCGCGCCGTTTGTGGCCGCGGCCTTGGCCTTGCGTTTGTCCGGGTTTTTCTTGCCTGGCTTGGCTGCTGGGCCCCACTCAAAGATGGTTCGAGCCTTCTCGATATCGCCTATTGCGATCTCGGTGGCCCCGAGTTGTTGATCGACGATGGTGATGCGACCGTCACAAAGTGCCTCGAGTTCGCCCCGCACCCGCAGTCGGCCCTCTGGCCCTGGAGCAGTAGTCACAGTGACAAACTCGCCCACTGCGGTCTCGAAGTGACGCTCGGTGCGAAGACTGCGTTCTAGCCCAGGGCTCGAAAGCTCAAGCACGTACGCTCCGCCCCCAAACTGAGCCTCGTCGAGCTCGAGAGCGAGGGAACGAGACACCAATTCGAGTGCGTCGACGTCTGGACTGGACAAATTCTGCCCCACCAAACTGACACGGAGCACGTTGCCGTGAAGTTCGACGTCATAGACCTCGAGGCCAGCCGAACGGGCAAGGGGATCAGCCATGTCGGCAACGTGGTCAGTGTCCATGGTGAAACTTCCTCCATTCGCGCTCGTACCACCGGCTCGACGACGTCGCCTCCACAGTTGAGAACTCACCCCGCAAGGGACATCAACTGTTGAGGATTCGGCGCAAACCGGTGGGCATATGGTCCGACAAAGCGTCGGAGCACCCGTATTCGTAACCAGCTGCGCCGATCGTAGGACAAACGCTGCAGAGCCCACAACGATACCAGCGATGATGAGGGGTGCGAAGCGTCATTTGTAAGCGAGTAGGCCCGGTGGATGTCTGTCCGGGACTACCTTCGGCTCTTGGTTCGCTGCGCTCACCGGGCCGCTAGGGCTGCTCCGACTAGTGGTGCCTCGGCTACAGGCTCGGCCTCTGCGCGCGCTTGCGAATCAGCTCGACGAGTTGTGCCGAGTTGTTCACGTCGTCGCCTTGGTCGTCGATGACCGCCCGACGATCAGCCTCTGCCATAGCTGCGGCACCCTCGTCCTTATCGGCAAGAGCAACATCGATGCCCTCGGCGGAGATCTTTTTGGCCCACTCCACTAGCGCATCGACCATCTCGTCCTCGGGCACGACCTTCACGACTTCGCCGCGAACGAATAGATGCCCACGTTTGCGTCCGGCGGCAATTCCGAGATCGGCACCCTTGGCCTCACCGGGCCCATTGACTACGCAGCCCATCACCGCAACCTGCACGGCGAGGCCAAGATCTTCGAGCGCAGCTTGAGCATCGGCGGCTACCTTGATCACATCTACCTCAGCGCGGCCACACGACGGACAGGCAATCAGATCGAGCCCGGTTCGTTCGCGTAGGCCAAGGGCCTCGAGCAACTGGCGGCCGGCTTTGGCTTCGGTGACCGGATCGGCGGTGAGGCTGTAGCGAATAGTGTCGCCGATGCCCTCGTTCAGAAGGGTAGCTATCCCAGCAGTTGCCTTCAGGATACCCGCAGGTGGAGGACCGGCTTCGGTGACGCCAAGGTGTAACGGATAGTCGACGGTCTCGGACAGGAGCCGATAAGACTCGACCATCAACCGAACGTCGCTGGCCTTGACCGAGATCTTTACGTCGTCGAACCCGACTTGTTCGAAGTAGTCGAGTTCGCGTTTCGCCGACTCGACCAAAGCCACCGCTGTGAGACCGTACTTTCGCTCGATGTCGGGGTCGAGGCTGCCGCCGTTAACACCGATCCGAATTGGCACACCGCGATCCTTAGCCTCAGCGGCCACAGTTTTGATGGCTTCTGGCTTACGAATGTTGCCAGGGTTGAGGCGCAAACAATGAACCCCAGCATCAAGGGCCGCCAGCGCAAGTTTGTATTGAAAATGGATGTCGGCCACAATCGGAACTGGCGATCGCGGAATGATCTCGGCGAGGCCAACGGCTGCCGCCATGTCGTTACAAGTACAACGAACGATGTCTGCACCAGCACCGGCGAGCGCGTAGATCTGCGCGAGTGTGCCATCGACATCGGCAGTCTTGGTCGTGGTCATCGATTGAACCGTGATGTCGGAGCCACCACCAACGGCAACATCGCCAACCATCACCTGACTAGTAGAACGCCGTTCGATCCTGCCTGGGGTGTACACGCCAACGACTCTAGAGCTGGATCGGGTTGGCCAGGTCGAGCCACAAAGCACCAAGCCCAAACAGAACCAAGATCATGAACACCGCGTAGGTGAGCGGCAACAACTTCATCACGTCGACTTGGTGGCGTTTGCCGCCGATGGAACGGATTCGTTCGTAGGTGGCCACCGCCAGATGCCCACCGTCGAGGGGGAGCAGCGGCAAAAGATTAAACACGCCGATAAAGATGTTGAACGTGGCCAGGAACAGAATGGCATCGAGCCCAATCCGGGAACTGATGTCGGCCACCCCGACGATAGAGACTGGCCTCGTCTCGAGGTCGATCTGGTCCTGATTGCCTGGCGCGGTGAAAACGTTGTCGACAATCCCGCCAACGTTCGAGGCAATCTGAACCATCCCCGAAAGCGAGCGACCAATTTGGGTGGGAAGTTCGGTAACGGCCCGTTGTGCGGCAGCGGGAACAGAATCGGTGGTCCTGACCAGGGTAAAGCCATCGGCGATTCCGACCCCGAGGAACCCTGTAGTCTCCTCGCCCTCAAGAGTGCGCTCGCCAATTGTGGTTACGAGCGTTTCGACCACGCCGTCGCGGTCAATGACGATCGGGACCGTCTGACCACCACGAACCTCGACGGTTGTTCGGAGATCAGTGAACGTGACGATCTCGGCGCCATCGATCGACAAGATGATGTCTCCGGCCTCGAGACCAGCTGCCTCGGCCCCACTGTCTGGCGACGGCGCATCAATGCTCCAGTTGACAATTGACGTGGGCTCGCCAATGAACCCGAAGTACACGAACAGCAGGACGACCGCCATCGCGAAGTGCATCAGCGAACCGGCGGTTATAACAAGCACGCGCCGTGGGTAGGTGGCCCTTCGGTAGGTCCGGGCCTCGTCGGCGGGGTCGACCTCGTCGATGTTGTTCATGCCGATAATTCTGACGTAGGCGCCAGCCAAGATTGGTTTGAGGCCAAACTCGGTCTCACCCCTCTTGAAAGAGAAGATTCGCGGACCGAACCCTATGAAGAACTCGGTGACCTTCATGCCCGTTAGCCGAGCTGTGACGAAGTGTCCGAGTTCGTGCATGAACACAAAGAACACAATCGCCAAAACGACACCTAGAAGCGGAAGCGACCAAGCACCGAGCATCCCTAACAACACAAGAGTCACAACAAGGCCCGTCCAGCTGGACTCGCCGTCAGCAGACGCGCTGGTTTCGTCGTCGGTCGGACTCGGGTCGGGTTCGCCGAGTTCTCGCTCGTCGATCACAGTGCTCCTGGGGGTAAGGGACTTAGGGGGATCAACGTTCAGTCAACCACGAGAGTTGACGATCGAGGTCGCGACCTCGCGGGAACGTCGATCTACATCTACTACAACTTCGATTGAGGTTGCCTTTGTTCCATCGTGCTGTTCGAGGCACTCCTCAAGGACTTCGGCAATGCCAACCCAAGACAATTTCGAATCCAGGAACGCCTGAACGGCAACTTCGTTTGCCGCGTTGAGCCAGGCCGGGGCAGATCCGCCCATTCGTCCGGCCGCATACGCGAGTCCTAGGCACGGGAATGTTTCGGTATCGGGCGCTTCGAAATCGAGTCGGCCGACGTTGGCCCAGTCGATTCGACCAAAGGCAGTAGCGATGCGGTCCGGGTACGCCAGCGCATAACCGATCGGCAATCTCATGTCTGGCATCGATAGTTGTGCAATCGTGGTTCCGTCAGAAAAGTCGACCATCGAGTGCACAATCGATTGCGGGTGCACGACAACCTCGATGTCGTCGTAGTCCACGCCGAACAACTCATGGGCCTCGATGACCTCGAGGCCTTTGTTCATGAGCGTTGATGAATCGACCGTGATCTTTGGCCCCATCGACCAAGTCGGATGATTCAGTGCCTCTTGCAGCGACACAGACTCAAGGTCGGACTTGGTACGACCCCGAAATGGTCCGCCAGATGCTGTCAGAACCAACCGATCGACACGCTCGGTACACCCGTTGGCATCGGTCACACCCGAGCGTAGGCACTGATGGATCGCACAATGCTCGCTGTCGACGGGGATGAGTTCGGCACCTGGTGTGCTACGCAGCGGCTGTACCACCGGCCCACCGGCGATGAGGGATTCCTTATTGGCGAGCGCTAGACGCTTGCCAGCCTCAAGTGTTGCCACCGTGACCGGAAGCCCCGCGAAACCAACCACTGCATTTACCGTGACATCGGCCCGCTGTGGCAATTCGGCCAACGCCGACTCGCCCGCCAAGACCTCGATGCCATCAGGCAGTCGCGCCACAACCTCAGAGCGCAACGACGGATCGATAATGGCGACAGCGTCTGGCCGAAATTCGTTGGCCTGGGCTACAAGCAGGTCAACGGACCGCCAGGCGGCCAAGGAGACGATTCGATACCGATCGCGCTCGGCTCGCACTACCTCAAGAGTCTGAGTTCCGATCGAACCCGTGCTGCCGAGCAGAGCAATCGAAGTATCGCCCGTCGGAGCCATGACCAGACGCTAGCGAACGTCAGCCTATGAGGTGCAGGTCCCGCGCAAGCACGAGGTAGTAGACCGCCGGCAATACGAACAACAAGGCATCGAAACGATCGAACACACCACCGTGGCCGGGAAGCGCAGTGCCCATGTCCTTGACCCCTAAGTCGCGCTTAACAAGTGACTGGACTAGGTCGCCAAGCGGGGCCATTACAGCCACAACCACGCCCAACAGGAGCGCATCGACTTCGCTGGCCGCCCACGGGTACAGACCGGGCTGTACCCCTAGCGCAAAGGTAACAACGAGCACGGCGAAGATCATTCCGCCGATCAGACCCTCCCAGGTCTTGTTGGGGCTGATCGAAGGTGCAAGCCGACTTTGTCCGGTCCACCGGCCGATGAACAACCCGGCCGTGTCGTAGGTGGCAGTACCCACAATCGCGCCGAGCAAGATGCCGGAGCCATTTGGCAACAACAATATGAGTGGGACGTATGCACCGAGTAGGCCAACCCACAGAACACCGAGAAGTGTCACAGACAGGTTCGCCGTGGGTCGATCAGAGTCGACGCCAAACAAGTACCAAAGCAAGCCGCCAACAACGGTGAGCATGAGAACCACCGGCAATGCCGACGGCCCCCCGAAATAGGCAGCCAGGGACATTCCACCAGTGGCGACGAGGCCAAGGAGCGTTGCTGGTCGGTAGCCAACCTTCCTGACCGACACAAAGAACTCGCTAGCGGCCACGACTAACAACGGCACCACCAGAATCATGGCCCAACCGGGCCCCCGGTCGACCAAGAACAAGAACGCAACTATCAAACCAACCGCGGTTGCGATTGCCAGCGGGAGATTTCGGCTGCCAGACGGCGGAATCTGATTGTCGGAACCGCCATCTCGACTAGCCCTATGATCATCGTCGTCGAGGTGAAGCACGGTTCGTTCAGCGGCGCTGCCGGCATCGCGGGTGTCGTCCCACTCCTGGGCGCCTTCTCGCCATAGTGGCGCCTGGTCGTCGAGCGCTGACCAGGCCCCAACGTCGGCGTCGCTTGCCTGTGACGGTGCCGCGTCTGGCTCGGAGTCTTGAGTCAACTCGGCTGCCTGTTCGGCATCGGGCATCGACTTCGATGGTGCCGAACCAATTGGTCGAACCAGAGCCACGTCGGGTCGCTCAGGGGCGGCTGGCGTAGCTGCGGGGCCAGAAGATGGGTGAACCCTGTCGTCGGAGACTGCAAACTCGCCATCAACTGTGGACGCGGCCGAAGTGCTATCGGCAATTGGTCCTTCATCGTCGCTGGAATCGTCACTCCAGTCATCGCCGATGAGTAGTTCGTCAAGGTCATCGTCGAACTCAGTCACGTTTGGTGCCTCTGCAATCATCTTGTCGATGGCCGCCGCCTCAAGGGGCCCGGTGCTAAGCACCGGGTCACTCTCGGTCGGCACCGATGGTAAGTCACTGCGGGTTGAATCGAAGTCCTGAAGAGTGCCTGCCCATCGGGGAGACGGTAGCTCGTCGCCTTCTGCAGCACCGCCCAGTGGATCGATCAGCGGTTCGATCAGCGGAACGACCGATTCGATTGGTCCGGTAGGAGCAAGGTCATCGATGCCGTCGGCGAGAGATCCGCCGAGGTCGATTCCCGAACTTGGTCTGGCCGACTCAGTCTCGTCGGCCGTCATGTTCGGGTCGTCGGGAAGCTGCGGGAACAACCGAGATACACCGCCGCCGCATGACTCAGACGATGCTGAGGTCTCGTCACCCTCAGCCGATGACGACGCGATGATCGGCATTTCGCCAGTGGGTGGATCGGACCAATGGGGCATCGAGGAGTCGTTGTCGAACGAGAGCAGTGGGGCCTGCGCTTGGTCGTCGTCATTCTCTTCGGGGATCTCATCCAGCCGGTCGATGTCGTGATCGTCCACTGGGCCTCCTGTTAACGGTTCGGATTCGCCCTTCGAGTGTGCCACGGACCACAATCCAGGACGCGGCACAACGAAGGTTCTTCTACGCAATATCTGCTCAGACTTCGAGCAGTTCGGCTTCCTTGGCTTTGAACGCAACGTCGATCGCGGCGACCGTTGTTGCCGTCGATGCATCGAGCTGCTTTTCGTAGCGCACCAGCTCGTCTTCGGATAAGTCGCCGTCCTTTTTCATCGCGTCGAGGTCTTGGCGCGCGCTGCGCCTGAGGTTTCGGACAGCGATTCGTCCATCCTCGGCCATGTTCTTTACGACCCTGACCAGCTCTTTGCGCCTCTCGGCCGTCAGCGGCGGAAACACAAGCCGTAGTTTGTCTCCGTCGTTTCCAGGGTTGATGCCAAGGTCAGACATCTGCAAGGCCTTGTCGATGGCGCCCAAGGCCGACTTGTCGTACGGCTGAATTAGCAGAATCCGGGCTTCTGGAACGGCAAAGCCGGCCAACTGCTGTAGCGGAACGTCGGTGCCGTAGTAGTCGACTCGCAGCTTCTCGACTAACGCAGGTGTGGCCCGACCGGTTCGCACGGTCGCGAATTGCCCCTGAGCGTGTTCGACGGCGGCACGCATGCGCTCGCCCGCATCCTTGGCAATCTCGTTGGCAAATTCGCTCACCTGACCAGCGTACCTACTTGTTCGCCGCTGACCACAGCCCGGAGATTGCCAGGCGTCATCACATCGAACACAACGATCGGCGTGTTGTTGTCCTTGCATAGAGCTATGGCTGCGCTGTCCATCACGCCAAGTTCGTTGGACAACACCTCGAGGAAACTCACCTCGTCGTAACGGGTGGCGTCGGGATTGGTGCGAGGGTCGGCGCTATAGACGCCATCGATGCCCGAGTGGGTGCCCTTCAGAATCACGTCGGCTTCGACCTCCGCGGCGCGTAGTGCGGCTGCGGTGTCGGTGGTGAAGAATGGATTGCCTGTGCCTGCACCAAAGATAACGATCCGTCCTTTGTCGAGGTGCCGAATGGCTCGCCGACGGATGTAGGGCTCGGCGATCTGGGCCATATCGATGGCAGTCATCACACGCGTAGGCTGTCCGTGGCGTTCGAGTGCATCTTGGAACGCGAGGGCGTTGATTACCGTTCCAAGCATGCCCATGTAATCGGACTGGGCTCTGTCCATACCGTCAGAGGCGCCCGAAAGCCCGCGCCAGATATTACCGCCACCAATCACAAGTGCCAGATCGATGCTGAACTCGTTCTTAACGGCAACTATCTCAGCCGCTAGCCGGTCGATGACCTCGTTGTCGATGCTGTCTCGCTGGGCCCCAAGGGCTTCGCCAGACAGCTTCAGCAGCACACGCTTCCAGCCGGAACCGCTGTTAGTCGACATCGGCTTCAGCTACCAATTTCGATTTGGCAGAACTCGACAATGTCGGCATCGCCAAGCAACGACTGGATCGTTTGTTTGTCGTCCTTGACCCACTTCTGCTCGAGCAAGGTGTGCTCCTTGAACCAACCGTTCATCCGACCGTCGACAATCTTTTCGAGGGCTTGTTCGGGTTTGCCCTCGTTACGTGACAGGGTCAGGAGCGTGTCACGTTCTGCCTCGATGAGATCGGCAGGAACCTCGTCGCGCCGTATGTACTTGGGCCGAGTGAACGCCGCGTGCATCGCGATGTCGCGCGCCTGCTCGGCACTTCCGCCACCGAGCCTGACCAGCACGGCGTTAACACCGCGACCGTTTTGGAGATGCACATAAGCCTCGATGCCGTCTTCGCCGTCGCCATCGAAACGCACAACGCGCCCCAACTCGATGTTCTCCTTGAGCGTGATCTGCATGTCCTCAAGCTCGGACGCCCTGGCTGCTACGGCGTCCACACCATCAGCCGCGACCAGAGCGACAAGTTCCTCACCCATCGCGATGAACCGATCGGACTTAGCCACAAAGTCGGTTTCGCACTTGAGTTCGACTGCGGCAGCCACACCGCGATCGACCAGCACCGCGACTAGGCCTTCAGAGTTCTCGCGGTCCGAGCGCGACTGGACCTTCGCCAGGCCCCGTTCGCGGAGCCACTTGGCAGCCTCGTCGAAATCGCCGTCGTTCTCGACGAGCGCCTTCTTGGCGTCCATCATTCCGGCGCCGCTTATCTGGCGCAGTCGTTGTACATCCTTGGCGCTAAAATCAGCCATGGGTAGCTGTCCTTGGTTCGTGTCGACCCGCGATGGGATCAAGAGTCCTGTTGAATGTTCGTGATTGCCGGAGCCGACTTAGCTCTCAGCCGTCTCGGTGTCGCTAGCGTCGGCCGCCGCTGCCTCCACAGTCTCACCAGCTTCAGCCTCCACTGCCTCCACTGCCTCCACTGCCTCCACTGCCTCACCAGCTTCAGCCTCCACAGTCTCACTAGCTTCAGCGGCGGCTAGTTCGCCAGCCACGCGGGCCTCGCGAGCGGCTGCGGCGTTGGCGGCCTCGGTCTGTTCCAAGGCGATGCGGGCTTCTTCTTCTGGAGTGCGGTCGGCCGCCGGAACGACGACACCACGCTTAGAGGCGATGTAACGGCCCTCGCGCACCGCATCGGAGACCACACGACACAACAATTCAGTCGAACGGATAGCGTCGTCGTTGCCCGGAATCGGAAAATCGATAACATCGGGATCACAGTTGGAATCGACCACAGCGATGACCGGAATCTTTAGCCGGTTGGCCTCGGCCACGGCAATGTGTTCCTTGACAGTGTCGAGAATGAACACCGCATCGGGAAGCTTCTCCATGTTCCTAATGCCACCAAGGTTGCGCTGGAGCTTTTCGAGCTCACGGTTCAACATGAGCGCTTCCTTCTTAGGCATGTTGTCGAAGTCGCCAGCGGCACGCATGCGTTCGTACTCGCGCATCTTCTCAACACGTTTGGAGATTGTCTTGAAGTTGGTGAGCATGCCGCCAAGCCACCGCTCGTTCACGTATGGCATTCCCGAGATACCGGCATAGGTGCGAATCGGATCTTGGGCTTGTTTCTTGGTGCCAATGAACATGATCGACCCGCCTTTTGCGGAAAGGTCTCTGATGAACTCGTAAGCGGTTGCGGTACGGGTCATCGTCTGCTGTAGATCGATGATGTAGATACCGTTACGTTCGCCCCAAAGGAAACGCCGCATCTTCGGGTTCCAGCGGCGGGTCTGGTGACCGAAGTGAACTCCGGCTTCGAGTAACTGTCGCATCGAAACAACTGCTGCCATGACTGACTCCTCTCCGACGGTTTGGACAAGCGTCAGGGCAAGGCGCCGTAGCGACCGTCGGACAGCCCTGACGGTAAGTAATTCTGATTAGGTAAGGGGCTCGGTTTCGGCGTTGGGGCCGAGTCGCGGGCACACCTCTGTGGCAACGCTCTTGTTGCCAGCGGGACAGTGTAGCCGTTTGCTAACGAAGGCCGATAGGGCTGACAGGATATTTGTCGACGCTAGGAACGCAGCCGATGCGGGCCCTGGGGCAACGGCAGGCGTTTGTTCGATTCGTGAGACCCGACTTGGAATCGCTTGTGAGAACGGAAACG
>JAADHX010000039.1 GCA_013151655.1 Actinomycetota bacterium | reverse complement strand
GGATTCGATGCGGCCATCTCGCGATACGCCGACACTGGCTCAGGCGCACTGGCCGAGGAGTTCTCGCGTGTGCTTCAGGATCTCCAACTCGGGCTGGGTCGACGAGCCGCATTCGATGGCCTGCTAGATCGCACCGACGTTGTCGATTTGCGTCGTTTCGTGCTTGCGCTCCGTCAAGCCGACGAACATGGAATTCCGCTGGCCCAGGTGCTCAGAGCCCAATCCGGCGAACTGCGCGACCTACGCCGTCAACGAGCCGAGACCAAGGCTGCCGCCATTCCGGTGAAGGTCATCTTCCCGATGGTCCTCTGCATTTTGCCGACGTTGTTCATCGTCATCTTGGGTCCGGCTGTGTTCCGCATCTCCGACACCTTCGGTGGTTAACCAGCGTGGGTGTCTGGGCTCATGACGACGATCCGCGGCCCGACGCCAGACCCTTCCTCGACAGCCCCGACACACGGGCCGATCCGCGCGTGTGCTGATCGAGATTCGCAGCCATTCCAACCAATCATCAACACCGAGATTGGCTGCGATCTCAATTCGCCAATCGAATTCGTCCTAGTTCCAGTCGCCGTGAATCCAAATGCCGACGTCAGTCGCACCAACGCGATATAGATAGATCGCCATCCAGTCCGCGCCCGCGGGCACTTTAGTATCGATTCGATACGCAACCGTGAGCTCGGCGCTGTGTAGCCACGATATGTCATTCCGGCTGAGACCGTCGTTGATCGCCGGCCCAGCAGCGCTTGGGAACTGCAACGGCTCCGGAAGGCAGTATTGACTGAGAAACGCATCAACCTCGTTCTCCGCCAAGACAAAAGCCAGCGAGCGGGACCGGTCCAGATCAAGTGCACGAAGCAGGATCGATCGAGCAGACCCAGGCTCCACAACGTTGGAGGCCGTGGCGGGCAGCTCTATACCGAGCAGCCTGTCGACGCGGTCCTTGAGGTTCGAGTGACGTGAGTTGTCGACGGCTACCACCAGCGCAAGAGTGACGATCACCATCGCCAATAGCCCGAGGCTGACCGAGAACCGTCTCAACCGAATGCACCGTCCTCAATGCGACGAAGCTCGATCTCCAGCCTCGTACCGCTAACCAGATCGTCGAGTCTACTTCCGGCCGCAATTGCCTAGCGAGGTCCCCATCAGCAGAAAAAACCAGGATCTACTAGCAGATTGCGAAATGAGGATCGGGCAGCCCGACGCAAGGCTTGTCGGTGACCTCATGTCGCTAATGTCTGATGGATTCGAACAAGTTTCGATCGGCGCTGTTGGCGATGTCGAAGGATCGAGGGAGTGCGGTAGCGGCTACCTCGACCTTTCTGCGCTCGGCGGTCCATGGGAGTTGGGTAACCACATAGACAGACTCTTCAGCTAGCACCTCGAGCGCCGGCGGCATGGAGGGAAATGAGCGTCGAAGCCAAAGTTCTATCGGCGGCAGGAATTCGAAGAACCCGACGTGCTAGCAATCTTGTCAAGACCCAGATCGCGGCACCTTGATTCGGTGAGACCTTAACGAAAGCAGCAGCCTATGTCCTCTTGTTCTCAGGAAGATATGGCCCACGCTCCAACGCGTCTCGTAGCCGATCCCGTTCAGGCCCGCTGCGCTACCAAAAGCCCGAACGCAGCCGATGCGCAGGCGACGGTCAACCAGAACCACAAACTGGGTTGAAGGCCCGAGACAGTCGAGATTGTGCGCCAACTACTAGCCAATAGCCCTAGCGAAAGCCCGGCCGCGGCTCGAGCGATGGTCAAACGATCGGGAGTGACTCGGCCTGTGTAGTCCCAGTAATAGGTCATACCCGCAGCCACAATCGAGAGGATCATGACCCAGTTGCCGCGTAGTGCGCCAAGGCTGACGGCCGCCGGAATACCTTGGATCCACGGAAGGTTTGTGGCTGTCGCAGTCGCGCCGAGAGCCACATAGATGCGAATCATCGACCTATCCATTGACCGAAGAATAGACCTCCGAAGAACACCCAGTTCACAATCAGCAGCACAGTGATGAAGCGATGCTCGATCTGGTCGACCTGTCTCGGTGACGCTCCAAGTTCCACGCCAGACACACCCGTGGTGTTCAACAACTGAGACCGTTGGGTGTGACTTGGCCTTGGAGTCGGCAAAATGGAGACTTATGTCTAAATCGTGCAACAACCCAACCTGCACTGAGCGTGCATGGTGGTCTGGTTGGTGCCGAGTCTGTTTTCAGACGACCGGTGTTGCCGAACGGTTGGCCGAAGAACGAACCCTCGAAGAGCAGCGGGTCAGGGCCGAACGCATAGCGACGGCCAAGCGAGCTGTGAACGACTCAGTCGTCGAACTAGGCGACCACGGCATCAAGCCTTGGTGGGAAATCTCCGAGAAACTCAACGCCCAAGGTCATCGACTCGAAGGCCGGCCGTTCACGCCAACCACCGCTCGAGGTCGTTATCTCGAACTAACTGCCCACCAGTGGGAATAGGTCATCCGCAGGTCAGCTAACGATGTTCGCCGGATCGGTGTTTGCGCCACAGACAATGACCCCCACCCGTTCGCCTTGGCTGGGTTTATAGGCTCCGCTTGTCAAGGCAGCTAGGGCGGCCGCGCCCCCGGGTTCGACAATCAGCCGTAACGAAGCCCAGAGCTGGTGCTGAGCGGCTTTGATCGCCTCGTCTGGCACCGTGATCGCCTGATCGGCGTATTTGGATATTGCCGCGAATGGCGCAGTACCAACCCGTTTAGCGCCGAGCGAATCGGCGGCGATGCTCTCTACCGAGACGTCCACTGGTTCGCCGGCGTCGAGTGCTGCACCAACACATCGGGAGCCCTCTGGTTCGACTATGACGACCTTGATGTCGTTTCGGCAGCGGGCCGCAACTCCAGCTGACAGGCCGCCTCCGCCTGCGGCCACAAGGATCGTATCTAGATCTGGATGGGCTTCGACGAATTCGCTGGCCACCGTGCCTGCCGCCGCAACAGTTGCGAAGTGGTTGAAAGGGTGAATCTGAAAGGCGCCAGTCTCGGCTGCTCGTTCGTCACAGGCTTGTTGGGCATCGTCGTACAAATCGCCGACGACCTTGACGGTCGCGCCAAGACTCGCAATGTGGTCGCGTTTCATCTGGGGCGACACACCAGGCACAAATACCTCGGCTTGCATGGCAAGTGTCGACCCAACCCATGCGACGGCGGCGCCATGATTGCCACCAGAAGCTGCCACTAGACCGGCCGGCCCGATGTCGTTGGTTAGCGCACGGTGAAGCGCACCCCGAGGCTTGAACGATCCGGTGTGCTGAAGCAGCTCGAGCTTGAGCACCGCATCGCAACCGATGCCGAGCTCGCCAGCGCCGATCTCGATGGTTGGCGTGCGTCGGATGTAGGGCGCGATCAGCTCCGCGGCCTTGGCAATGTCGTCAAGAGTCGGAATGGCCTCACGAGTCACCCCGTAACCCTAATACCACTCCCGTCAGCGGCAAACGGTTGCGGGCGCACGTTTCCCGCTGACGCGGAAGGTCTGATACCACTTCTGGCAGCGGCAAACGGCTGCGGGCGCACGTTTCCCGCTGACGGGGAGGTCTAGGTATCACGCGGGTCCAACTTGGGTGTCCCAGCTAGCCGGTACGATCTTGCCCATGCAGAAGGGCTCAGAGGAACGCGGCGTTCCAACACTCGATGAGCCAGCGGGCGATCCAGGCGGTGTGCAGATTGTCGACGAACCCAAGTCGACCAACGGATCATCGCTAAGCGCGGCGGCGTCATCTCGCAAGCCGACCCGTACCAAATCGTTCGGTGTTGGCAAACGCGAAAGCCACGACTCCACCGAGTTCTACAAACGCTTTACGCCGCCAATCGTTTCTTCGGCCGACGATGTTGCGAGGGTGCCAGATCTCGACGATTCGTGCATTCTCGGAGACGCCCGCGACATGTCGATAGTTCCCGATAACTCGGTGGCCCTCGTAGTCACATCGCCTCCTTACTTTGTCGGCAAGGACTACGAACTCGACCTCGGCGGCAAGGACGCCCCTGAGGTTCCTGCGTCCTACATCGAGTACCTGGAGCTGCTTCGCGACGTGTTTGCCGAATGTGTGCGCGTTCTCGAACCGGGCGGTCGTATTGCTGTCAACGTAGCCAACCTTGGCCGTAAGCCCTATCGCAGCTTGTCGTCAGACGTCATCCGAATTCTGCAAGACGATCTTCACCTTCTTCTCAGAGGCGAGGTCATCTGGCAAAAGGGCGAAGGGGCTACGGGGTCGGTGGCTTGGGGTTCGTTTCGCCGGGCGGCCAACCCGGTGCTTCGCGACGTTACCGAGCGCGTCATAATCGCCAGCAAGGGTCGCTTCGATCGGGCCAGACCTACCAAACAACGGGTCAAAGACGGTCTGCCTCACGAGAACACCGTCACCACAGACGAGTTCATGGAGGCCACCCTCGACCTGTGGCGCATCGACCCAGAACGAGCCACCAGGGTCAACCATCCAGCTCCGTTTCCGGTTGAGTTACCGCGACGCCTCATCGACCTGTACACCTACCAAGACGATGTTGTGCTCGATCCGTTCGTTGGTTCGGGAACCACTCTTGTAGCCGCACTACGCGCCGGTCGAAGAGGTATTGGTTTCGACCTCGACGACAACTATCTCGCGATTGCCCGCGAGCGGTTGCGAACCGAAGCTGAGCGTCAGCAAACCAATAAGGCCAGTCCTGAGGCCGGCTCCGACACTGCCCGGCTCGAGAACCAGACCGAGACTGTCGAGTCGGCCCCACCATCACGGCTGTTCGATGGTTACGAAGCCGTCACTACGGCCGAGAACTTTCAACGCCGGGCGTCCAAAGAAGGCAAGAAGGCCCAGGACATCGCCAAGCTGTGTCTCGAAGAAGCAGGTTTCGAGATCGGCCGCTCGCCGGCGAAACTTCGCGGTCTTGGTGTGCAGTTCAACTTCGAGGTCATCAGCCAGGTCGATGGCCAGAAGTGGTTTGTCGACGTCTCCGGGGCCTTCACCACCGCTCGGCCAGGTCTCCGCCGAACAGACACGCTCTGGAAAACTCTCGGTCGGGCTTATGTACTTTCGACCCAGCCGGATCACCGACTGCTTATTCTGACCTCGCACCTACCGCGGCGAAGCAGCGAGGGCGACAAAGCCCTGAGGGCCGTGGCGGGCAAGGGTGTGTTCGACGCGCTCGAGATGTTCGACCCCGATGCGTTGCTTCGGCTCAAGACTTACGCCACCGAAGTGGTCGATCGGCCTCAGGTCGGGTTTTGGTCGCCTAAAGAGATCGACAAATTCTTCGACTGACACTTCGAGCCAACCGAGTGCGTCTTGGTGCAAAAACCGCCCAACTTGACATAAAGTAAAGCTCGGTGCTGACGCGGTCGTAGTGGCCCGGCACCGTGAACGGGAGTCACCTTGACATCAACGATGAACGCCGGCGACGCAGCAATTTCGCTTGGGATGAGCCTCGACATGATCGACGAGTCGGTACGCGACCGGGCCGTCGACCGGTTCCGAGAGAACGGAATTCGGCTACCTACCTTCGCTCAGCTCGCCGATCCGAGCACAATGCCGGCCGACGCGGTAGCCGGGCTGGAGGCGGTCGATCGCGACGGTCCCGACCCTCGCAACCTGTTCAGGGTCAACTGGTACAACGACCGCCAGGGTGGGCGCGTCGATGTACCGCAGTACATCGAGTTGCCTGGCGAACTAACCGGTGTCGATGCCCGCATTGTGTTGGCTCTTGGCAATCGTTTTCCGATGATCAACGCTCACAAGGTGCTCGCGGCCTACAGCTGTCTGGTGCCGTCGATCGTCACTGGCGGATTCGACCCCACCAGTAGTCGGGCCATCTGGCCATCGACGGGCAACTACGCCCGCGGCGGCGTGGCCATCTCGACCATTATGGGTTGTCGCGGCGTAGCCGTTCTGCCAGAAGGCATGAGCCGCGAACGTTTCGATTGGCTCGACGAGTGGATCGGTAACCCCGACGACGTCATCCGCACCTACGGCACCGAAAGCAACGTCAAAGAGATCTACGACGCCTGTCACGAACTGGCCAAAGACCCAGCCAACGTCATCTTCAACCAGTTCAGCCAGTTCTGGAACAACCTCGGGCACTACTGGGTAACCGGACGGGCACTCGAGCACGTCTACGAAGACGCTACCGCCAACACCCCGAATGCTCGCCTGGCGGCGTTTGTGTCGGCTTCTGGATCGGCCGGAACGCTCGGTGCCGGCGACTACCTAAAGGACCGGCAAGGGGCCAAGATTGTGGCCGTCGAAGCCCTTGAATGCCCGACCATGCTCTACAACGGTTTTGGCGAGCACAACATTCAGGGAATAGGCGACAAGCACATTCCGCTGATCCACAACGTCACCAACACCGACATTGCGGTGGCCATCAGCGATAGTTCGACCGATGCTCTCGACGTGTTGTTCAACACACCGGCAGGTAAGCAGTACCTAGTCGACCAGGTCGGGTGCGAGCCTGCGCTCGTCGACTCTTTGGTCGACATGGGTTTCTCGTCTATCTGCAACACATTGGCCGCGATCAAGACCGCCAAACACCTTGGATTAACTAGCGACGATGTGATTGTCACCGTGGCCACTGATGGCTCCGAGCTGTACAACAGCGAGCGCGCTGGTTATCTCGAAGCCAACCACAGCCAAGGGTTTGAGGCCCGCGATGCGGCGGCAATTCACGGCCAGCATCTCGCCGCTGTCGACACTGCCGACTTACTCGAAATGGGCGCCGTCGAACGCAACCGGGTGTTCAACCTGGCCTACTTCACCTGGGTCGAACAACAGGGCATTGAGGTGCCAGAGTTCGAGGCGAGACGCAGCCAAGATTTCTGGAATGGTCTCAGGCCGATGATGGCCGACCTCGATGAGCTGGTAGTCGACTTCAACTCGCGCACCGGCCTCGGCTGACTTGATTTCCGCCAAGCCGCTGAGCTCGGCCCCCGAGGCCGTCGAGGGTAATCCCTTCGTTCGTTACCGAACCCGACTCGACTCTTATCGGCGGTGGGTCGATGCGGGCGGCAGCGACGCCGAGTTCGTAACCCTCGTCGAACACCTCAATGCCAAGGTTGCCGACGTCGATGGCGTGGGGTTTGTCGTCACCCCGATTAGTGAACAACCAGCGCTGGCCGAGGCGATTGGTTTGCCATCGTGCCGCCTTTGGGTAAAGGACGAAACGAACAACGTCAGTGGCTCGCACAAAGCGCGTCACCTGTTTGGCCTCCTACTGCATCTCGCCGTCGACGAGCGGTTCGGCGACAACAGCGCTGGCGAACTGGCCATTGCGTCATGCGGCAACGCAGCAATCGGAGCCGCGGTGGTAGCCAAGGCTGCGGGTAGGCCGCTGCGCGTGTTCATTCCGACTTGGGCCGATGCAAACGTGGCCGAAAGCCTTGCCGAATTAGGGGCCACGGTCGAGGTCGTCGCTCGCCAGCCTGGCGAGCTTGGCGACCCCACCTACCTGCGATTTGTCGAAGCCGTCGCCAACGGCAGCACCGCATTCTCGGTGCAAGGAACGGTTGCCCCACACGCCCTCGACGGCGGCCGGACCATTGGGTGGGAACTTGCCGAGCAGTTCGGATATCTGGCCAAGCGAGACCAACAGATGGCCAGGCTCGACTACGTGTCGATTCAAGTTGGTGGTGGTGCGCTTGGATCGGCGATGGCCATGGGTCTCGCCGACGGGGTTGAGGCCCGATGGCTGGCAGCCATGCCCCGCATTGAGGCAGTTCAGACCGCCGCTGCCGCCCCCCTAAAGCGGGCGTGGGACAAACTGGTCGCCGTCGACGATCCACTGTCGGCACTCGCCAGCCGGCCCGACGATTTCATGACGCCGTGGGAAAATGTTGGCACGAGCCTCGCCACTGGAATTCTCGATGACGTCACCTACGACTGGCGCCAACTAGCGGCTGCCATGCTCACGACCGGCGGTTCGCCTGTTGTCGTCGACGAGGCCGCCATTGTTGAAGCCCACAAAGTTGGACGAGCTACCACGGGCATCAACGTGTCGGCCACGGGTACTTCAGGCCTGGCTGGTCTGTTGTCCAAATCGGACGACGCAATTCGCGGTGCCAACGTTGCCGTGATCTTCACAGGAGTCGAACGATGAGCGAAGCATCCACCGCCGACCTCTTGGTTCGCAACGCCAGACTCGTTGCCACCGTCGACGATGCCCGCGCTGAGATCGCTGGCGGTTGGGTCGCCGTCACTAATGGGCTTGTCTCGGGAGTTGGCCGGGCTGGCGAAGAGCCATTGGCCGAAGCGACCGTCGATGCCACCGATTGTCTTGTGACCCCCGGGCTCATCAACACACATCACCACCTGTATCAGAACCTCACCCGGGCCTATGGTCCGGCCCTCGATGGCAACCTATTTCACTGGCTCAAAACCCTTTACCCCAAATGGGCCAGGCTCGACGAAGAGGCCGCATTCGTGTCGGCCTGGGTTGGGCTGGCCGAGCTGGCCGAATCTGGCTGCACCACATCTTCTGATCACCTCTATGTGCACCCTGAGGGTGGCGGCGACCTTCTCGCGGCCGAAATCTCAGCCGCAATCGAGCTTGGAGTTAGGTTCCACCCGACCCGTGGGTCGATGAGTCTGTCCGAAAAGGACGGAGGCCTACCGCCAGACAGCGTGGTCCAAACCGACGACACGATCCTGGCCCAATCGGCTGAGGCCGTCCACCGGCACCACGACCCGTCTCACGGTGCGATGACACGAATCGCCCTCGCCCCGTGCTCGCCGTTCTCGGTTACCGAACGGCTGATGGCAGCAACGGCCGAACTGGCCGCCGAGCTCGATGTTCGTTTGCACACCCACCTGGCCGAAGACACCGACGAAGACGACTTCTGTCTCGAGCAGTTTGGCTGTCGCCCGATCGACTACCTCGAGAAGGTTGGTTGGGCATCTGGCAACACCTGGATAGCCCACTGCGTCCAACCGAACACCGGCGATATCGCCAAGTTGGGCGGTTGGGGAGTTGGGGTGGCTCACTGCCCGAGCTCGAACATGATTCTCGGGTCTGGCGTGGCCCCGGTTCGCGAACTTCGAGCAGCTGGCTCGCCGGTCGGCATTGGTGTCGACGGATCGGCATCGGCCGACTCTGGTTCGATGTGGACCGAGACCCGTAATGCCATGCTCAGTGGCAGGCTCAAGGGTTTCCTCGACGGAACCCGCTCGTTGATGTCGTCGCGCGACGCACTCGAAATGGCCACCCGCGACGGTGCCGCCTGTTTGGGAAGAGCCGGCGAACTTGGCGAACTTTCGGTGGGGGCTGTAGGTGACATAGCAGTTTGGGCGCTCGATGGTCTCCGGTTCGCTGGCGCCCACTCAGACCCCGTCGAGGCCTGGCTTCGCTGCGGCCCAACGGGAGCCCGCACAACTATCGTCGGCGGTCGGGTCATCGTCGACGATCACCGGCTGGTCGACGGTCGCGTCGAAGACCGCCTGCGCGATCACCGTCGCATATCTGAGGCACTTCAGAAATGACCGTAAGCATGCCGTCGTCTGTCGATGAGACACTTCGCTTGTTGTCTGACGACCCGGCGGCCACGATCCTCGCCGGTGGCACCGATGCCATGGTCGAGATCAACTACGAACATCGTCGCCCGGCATCGGTGGTGAGCCTCCGGCGCGTTAATGAGCTGGCAACGTGGTCCATCGATGGTGGCACGGTTCGGCTAGGTGCAACGGTGCCATATGTCGAGATCATGAACTCCGAGCTTGCCGCAGCGTCGCCCGGGTTGGCCCAAGCATCGCGCACCGTCGGCAGCTCTCAGATCCGCAACACAGGCACCGTTGGTGGCAACTTGGCCACGGGTTCGCCAGCAGGCGACACGATCCCGGTTCTGGCAGCTCTCGACGCGATTGTCGAGATCGCCTCGGTTCGCGGCATCAGAGAGGTGGCCGTCGTCGATCTGATTGTTGGCGTAAAGCGCACAGTGCTTGAGCCAGACGAACTGATCGTTGCCATTCGGTTTCCGGTGGCGTCAGGGCCCCAAGAGTTTCTGAAGATCGGCCCTCGTAACGCCATGGTGATTTCGGTTGCGAGCTGCGCCCTTGTGATCAATCAGGCCGAACGTTCGGTCGCTTGTGCGCTCGGGTCGGTTTCACCAGCACCGCTTCGTTGCGGCGACGCCGAGGAGTTTGCGGCGGCCAACATCGATTGGACTAGCGATGGCATTCGCATCACCGATCCGCGAACGCTCGAGACCTTCGGATCGATGGTGGCCGACGCCGCTAGCCCCATCGACGATCACCGATCGACGGCCGCGTACCGAAAACACGGCATTGCGGTCATGGCCAGGCGGGCGTTAACGAGGGCGACAACATCATGACTTCGACCGACACAGGTCATACCTATCGACTCAACGTCAACGGCTCAGACCGTGTGGTCGATGGTTCCTGGCTTGGCGAGAGCCTTCTGTACGTGTTGCGCGAACGGCTTGGATTGCCTGGCACAAAGAACGCCTGCGAGCAAGGCGAGTGTGGTGCGTGCAGCGTGCTCATCGACGGTGTTTTGGTCTGTTCGTGCCTAGAGCTCGCAGCTGCGGCCGTCGGAACCGACATCGTTACGGTCGAGGGCATTGGCAACGCTGGCCCCACCGACGGCAATGGGCTAACCGATGTACAACGGGCGTTCGTCACCGAAGGCGCGGTGCAATGCGGGTTCTGTACGCCAGGGCTCATCGTGGCCGTGCACGACCTTCTCGACGACAATCCGGAGCCAAGCCGATCCGAGACGCACGAGGCCCTGGCCGGGCACCTGTGTCGATGCACTGGGTATGGCCGCATCGAGGCCGCTGTCGAGCACGTGATCGAGATTCGTCGTGACTGATACCTCCGCTGGCTCCACAACAACCATCAACCCGCCGGCCACCGGTGTTGGTAACAGCGTTGATCGTCCCGATGCTTCGGCCAAGGTGCTTGGGTCGTTCGAGTTCTCCAACGATCTGAACCACGAACGCATGTTGTGGGGCGCAACCATTCGGTCACCGCACCCGTCGGCGCGAATTGTCAGCATCAATGTTGCCCCCGCCCTGGCCATTCCCGGCGTGGCCGCGGTGGTGACTCATCACGACGTTCCGGGTTCGCCGGTGTACGGCCTCATCAGTCACGATCAGCCGGTTTTCGCTTCTGACGTTGTGCGTTACCAAGGCGAACCCGTAGCCGCAGTAGCTGCCGATCATCCCGATACCTGCCGTCGGGCAATGGTGGCCGTCGAAGTGGTTTATGAGGTAACCGAACCTGTTGTCGATCTGTTGACGGCCGCCACGGCCAAACCGGTACACCCCGATGGCAATGTCGTCCGGCGAGTCCCCATTCGCTTCGGAGATGTCGATGCTGTCGGCGACATCGTGGTCGAGGGCACCTACGAGATGGGCATGCAAGACCAAGCCTTCATGGGCCCAGAGTCTGGGATGGCGGTACCGGCGGCGGGCGACGGATCGATCGATCTGTACGTCGCGACCCAGTGGCTGCACGAAGACCGCGACCAGGTGGCCGACTGTCTAGGTTTGGCCCGTGACGATGTTCGCATTCACCTAGCCGGAACCGGTGGTGCTTTCGGGGCGCGCGAAGACGTCAGCTTCCATGTTCATGCTTGCCTGCTGGCTCAGCACACCAACCGCCCGGTCAAGATGCAGTACCGGCGCGACGAATCGTTTCTCGGTCATGTTCATCGCCATCCAGCCCACATGACGTATCGCCACCACGCCACCAACGATGGCAGGCTAGTGAAAGTCGAATGCGACATCGTGCTCGATGGTGGCGCGTATGCCTCGTCGTCGTTCGCTGTGTGCGGTAACGCGGCGCGGTTTGCAGCGGGCCCGTACAAGGTTCCGAACGCGGTGGTCAATGCCAGCGTCGTGCGTACCAACAACCCGCCATGCGGGGCCATGCGTGGGTTCGGCGCGGTTCAAGTCTGTTTCGGTCACGAAGCCCAAATGGACAAACTGGCGGCGGCTCTCGACATGGACCCGCTCGAGATTCGATTGCTCAACGCCCTCGAAACCGGCGACCGGCTCATCACCGGGCAGATACTCGACGGTGTTGCACCGGTTCGAGAATGCATCGAAGCCGCGGCGGCCTTTCCGCTTCCACCGATTAGCGGCAACGACGTGTTCGATCAACCCGGTGGCGCCGGTCGAACCGCCGATCCACTAGCGGTGCGGCGTGGAGTTGGCTTCGCGGTCGGGTTCAAGAACGCAGCGTTCGCGGAGGGGTTCGTCGATGACACCCATGCTCGGTGCCGCCTCGAGAACGGACAGGTCACGCTCTGGTGTGCTGCTGCCGAGGTCGGGCAGGGTTTCGTCACGATCGTGCGCCAGATCGCCGTCTCAACTCTCGGCACCGATCGGGTCGAGTTGATGCGAGCCTCTACGGCCGACATTGGTTCGGCTGGTTCGACCAGTGCGTCGCGCCAAACCTATATGTCTGGCGCCGCTGTTCTGAAAGCGTGCGAGGAGGTCGCCGAACAGGTTCGCCTCGCCATTGCGGCTACACACGACGTTGCTCCCGAGCTTGTCACCATCGAGGGCGGGCGGGCTCGCACCATCGATGGCCGTGTCGATGTGATCGTTGCCGATGCCATCGCCGATGTGCGCTTCGAAGCCGAGTTGCGGCACATGCACCGCGAGACGTACCCACTCGACGAAGAAACCGGCCAAGGCGACTGCGACGTCACCTGGATCTTTGCGGCCCACCGTGCTGTCGTCGACGTCGATGTCGAGCTTGGCCTAGTAAAGGTCGTCGAAGTCACCACGGGTCAAGACGTCGGTGTGGCGCTCAATCCGCTTCATGTGATCGGTCAGATCGAGGGCGGCATCAGCCAGGGCGTGGGTTTGGCCGTGATGGAGGAGATCATCACCGATGTCGGGCTGGTCCGAAACCCTTCGTTCACCGACTACTTGTTACCGACTATGGTCGATATGCCCGACGTTCGTATAACTCTCATCGAGCAACCAGAAGAGGGCGGTCCGTTCGGGGCTAAGGGCGTCGGCGAGACACCTAGCTTGTCGTCTACCCCAGCTGTTGCGGCTGCGGTTCGTGCCGCTACTGGCCTTGAGCTGACGCGAGTGCCAATCAAACCGCAGGACATAGCGCTTGGCTAAGAGGCCGAGCCACTAGGCGACGCCCCACTAGTCCGAGCAGTCTGAGCGGCCCGATTAGCGCAGCGAACAAAGAGCGGGAGATAGTCCCAGACAAACGTTGTCCCAGTAGTTGTTGTGGTTGCGCGCATCGCACCGATAGCGCGGTTAGATTCGGGTGCTTCGGCAATTGCATGCTTGGAGCAACACACACGTGGCTGAACCTACTATCGACCGTGAAATCATGGATTGGCCAAAGTACGGCGACGCCGTGCGTCAGTTGGCCCAAGGAATTGCCGACACCGGCTTCCAGCCCGAAATGATTTTGGCCATCGCCAGAGGGGGCCTATTTGTGGCCGGGTCACTCGGTTATGCCCTTGGCGTAAAGAACATTTACGTCATGAACGTCGAGTACTACACGGGCGTTGGCGAACATCTCGACGTGCCGGTCATGTTGCCGCCGTACGTCGACTTTGTCGACGTTAAGGGCGCTAAGGTTCTGATCGCCGACGACGTCTGCGACACCGGTCACACGCTCAAGGTGGTTAAAGATCACTGTGTCGAAAACGTTGGCGATGTTCGCTCCGCCGTGCTCTACGAGAAGTCGCACGCTCTCGTAAAGAGCGACTACGTATGGAAGCGCACCGACGACTGGATCAACTTCCCGTGGTCCGACCAAGGGCTTGTGCCCGGCGCCGAGGGGTTCGCAGTCCTCGACGCGTAGCTACTGCTGTTAGGTGTCTCGCATTACCAACCAGTTGAACAGAAGCAAACTCAGCGTTAGCCAGCTGGCTTCGGCCTTCGATGCCATCGGCGACGCTGAGAAGGCAGCCGAAAAAGCCGCGTACATGAAGAACCGATTCGAGTTCTTCGGCATCGTTGCGAAGGACAGGCGGGCCGCGGCATCTGCGATGGCCTCGGTGGCCAGGGTCGCAACCGCCGGCGACATATTCGCGTTTGCCCGCGCCTGCTGGGATCTACCGCAGCGCGAGTTTCACTACACCGGCGCCGATCTTCTTGGCTGGAACGTAGCCAAGCTCGAACCGTCGCACTTGGAAGACCTCAAGTACCTCATCGCGACCAACTCGTGGTGGGACACCGTAGATGCCCTCGCTTCATGGAGCGTCGGCGGCCTTGTGGCAAACCACCCCGACCTGGCGTCGAAGATGGACGACTGGGTTCTGTCGGACAACATGTGGATTGCCCGAACCGCAATATTGCATCAGCTGCGCTACAAGGCCGACACCGACGCCGAGCGCCTCTTTCGATACGTTGAGATGAGAGCTCCTGACACCGAGTTTTTCATCCGGAAGGCTCTTGGTTGGGCGCTCCGCGAATACGCCAAGACCGACCCCGGCGCCGTTAGAGCATTTGTGGCTGCTCACGAGGCCGCGTTGTCGGGCCTAACCAAACGCGAAGCCCTGAAGAACGTCGGCGGCCCCTAACCAGACCTACCCGTCACCGGCATTGGCCCGCCCACCAGCCTTCCCCGGTGACAGGGCTGGTCTGGCGAGGGCGCGCCTCGGGGTCGTGCCCAAATGAAGTGAGGGCGAAAACCCGGTGAGGTCGCGTAGCGGCCGGCCTTTACATTTCGTTAAGTCGTCTACTAATTTGGAGCGATGACCTTGGTTAGTTCGATACAGATCGATATCGATCGACTCCAGGATCGTCTGGCCGAGTTGGCCGCAATCGGCGCTATCGACGGCACCGAAGGGTGTTCGCGACTTGCTCTCACCGAAGATGACGGTCTTGGTCGTGACCTGGTTGTGAGCTGGATGTGCGATCTTGGCCTCGAGGTTACGATCGACGGCGTCGGCAATGGTGTCGGTGTTTTGAAGGGTCGCATCGACGGGCCGCCGGTAATGATGGGATCCCACATCGACACCGTCGCCACTGGCGGTCGTTACGACGGCAACCTTGGTGTTCTTGCTGGCCTCGAGATCATTGAGTCAATCGTTGGTGCGGGCATTGTTCCCGACCGTTCTTTAGCCGTGGCGTTCTTTACCAACGAGGAAGGGTCTCGTTTCCAGCCAGACATGCTTGGCAGCCTCGTCTACGTCGGTGGTCTTGCCCTGAGCGACGCGTTAGCCATCGAGGCCATCGACGGCGCGATTCTGGGCCAGGAGCTTGAGCGCATCGGATACGACGGAATCGCGGCCATACCCGCCGAACCTCCGTATGCGTTTGTCGAACTCCACATCGAGCAGGGGCCAGTGCTCGAAGCCGAAGCCATGACGATTGGGGCCGTCACCGGAGTGCAGGGCATCAGCTGGCAAGAGCTGACTATCAACGGACAAAGCAACCATGCCGGCACGACCCCAATGAGCCTACGCAGAGACCCTGGCGTGGTGGCGGCACGAATAATGACCTTCGTTCACGACCTTGCCAACAACCTCGGTCCGCCACAGGTCGGCACCGTCGGTCGGGTCGAGTTTGCCCCGAACCTGGTAAACGTGGTGCCGGCGTCGGTCACATTCACGGTCGATCTGCGCAACACCGATGAGGCTGTCCTGCAGGAATCAGAAGACCGCTTGACGGCATTTGTCGACGAGACCATCGCCGGGACGGGCTGCACGGTCGAAACGCGCGTTCTTGCTCGTTTCGAACCGGTGCTGTTCGACCCGTACACGGTCGACTTGGTCGAAGCATCAGCCAAGTCGTTGGGCTACTCGGTTAAACGAATGCCCTCGGGCGCGGGCCACGACGCGCAGATGCTGGCCCGTGTGTGTCCCACAGCCATGGTGTTCACGCAGAGCCAGAACGGGCTGAGCCACAACCCCGCTGAGTTCACCGCTGCCGCCGATCTTGAGGCCGGTGCCAATGTGTTGCTCCAGACCGTTATGGCCCTCGCTTCAGCCGAAGTTTCGAGCCTCAAGGAGGCTGCATTGCCTGGTGTCAGTTCATGACGAATGCCGACCAGGGTTCTGTTGGCGAGGAGACACCGCCACTGACCCCGATGCCGCTGTCGATGCTTCTCGCTCGTATCGAACACGAGTGGGCGACCCGCAACAAGATCTTCGATCTGCCTAACGCCCGCATCTGGAAACCAGACCCAGACATCGACCTTGGTTTCGAGTTCCTCGGCCGACCGTGTGCTTCGCCCATCGGCCCTGCCGCCGGACCGCACAGCCAGTTGGCCCAGAACATTGTGTTGGCCTGGTTAGGCGGTTCGCGCCTGTTCGAACTCAAGACAGTTCAGGTACTCGACGAGTTGGTCATCAGTCGGCCGTGTATCGACATGCAGACGATTGGCTACAACATCGAGTGGAGCCAGGAGCTGCTGGTCGAGCAAAGCCTCGTCGAGTATGTCAAAGCTGCCATGATGATCGAGATGCTCCGACAGTGGGAGCCTCTTGCCGGTCACGTTGGTGACAACCCCGGGCCTCACTTGTTCGACATGAGCGTCGGTTACGACCTAGCAGGCATCTCGGGAGCCAAGGTCACTGCATTCCTGCGGGGAATGGTCAATGCCACCGAAGTCATCGACCAGTTACGTCCAGAGATAGGCGGTTCGTTTTCGCAGTTCCGCGATTTCGACTTCTCGACCGCAATATCGGACACCCTTACGTTGTCGACCTTTCACGGGTGTCCACCCGACGAGATCGAGTCGATAACCAAGTACCTGATCGACGAGCACGACCTCGACGTCATCGTCAAGCTCAACCCAAGCTTGCTTGGCCACGACAACGTCACCCAGATCGTCAACGGAGAACTTGGCTATCACGACGTCGGGGTTGTTGAACCCATAGCGGGGGCTGAACTCGAGTTCGACAGGTCGTTGTCATTGATCGCCGACCTAAACGACTACGCCCGCGATCGGGGCCGCAAGTTCGGCATCAAGCTCACGAACACCCTGGTCGTCGAGAATCTGAAGCAGTGGATGCCAGAAGACACCCTGTACTTGTCGGGCGCCCCGCTGCACGTGCTGGCATCGGCGCTGCTTGAGAGGTTGTCCGATGCTCTGCCAGGCATGCTCGACATTCCGGGTCATGACGGCGACGTTATGGTCAGCTTCTCGGCCGGAATCACCAAGGAGAATCTGGCCGAGTCACTGGCGATGGGTGTTAACCCGGCCACCGTATGTTCTGACCTGTTGAAGCCAGGCGGCTACGGCCGGCTGGCCCCGATGCTCAAAGCACTCACCAAAACCATCGCCGAGAGCGGCCACACCGATCTTCAGTCGTGGAAGGCAGCCAAACAGGTGGCGGCGATCGCCGAAGGATTCGCAAACTCGTGCGCCCGCCATGTCGCCGACATTCGGGGCCCGAGTGTGGGTAGTTATCACTTGTCTGGCAACGAGAAGTTGCCTCGTGCGGTCGACAATGACCTCGAAATGTTTGGTTGTGTTGCCTGCAACTTCTGCATCACGGTGTGCCCCAACGACGCGTTCTTCAGCATCAAGAGCCTCGAAGGAATGCAGGGCCGTCAGCAATATCTGTTGTTTGCAGAGCTTTGCAACGACTGTGGAAACTGCATGACATTCTGCCCTGAGAACGGCGATCCAGCCCAGATCAAACCGAGACTGTTCACCGACCCTGAGCTATTCGCAGCTCGAAGCGGTCAAGGGTTCCTGATCGATCGAGGCCATGTCAGCGACCAACGTTCTCCTACTGGTGTCGCTGGCGAGGTGGTCGAAGAGCTGCTCCAGTCGGCCGTAGGGCTTCCGCTGTACGACCCAGCAGCCGATCCAGCAACGGCACCGGCCGATGGCGGCGACAGTCGATGACCCGAACCGTCAACATCGGTGCTGCCCAGCTCGGCCCAATCTCGGCTGACGAAACTCGCGACCAGGTTGTAGCGCGGCTGGTCGATCTCCTTCGACAAGGCGCTGCGGCGGGCTGCGATTTGGTTGTGTTTCCGGAACTGGCGCTCACTACGTTCTTTCCGCGTTGGTTCACCGAAGAGGTTGATGGCCACGACGCGTACTACGAAACGTCAATGCCAGGCCCGAGCACACAAGTGTTGTTCGACGAAGCGAAACGGCTCGGTCTCGGTTTCGCCATCGGTTACGCCGAGCTGACCGAACCAGACGACGATGGGTCTGTTCACCGTTACAACACCACGATCCTTGTCGAACGCGACGGCTCGGTGGTTGGCCGGTATCGCAAGTCGCATATTCCTGGACACGACAACGACGAGCCGTGGCGGCCGTTCCAACATCTAGAGCGTCGCTATTTCGAGGAATCCGACGAAGGGTTCAACGTTTGGGGTGCGTTCGGGGGAGTGGTCGGCATGGCTACTTGCAACGATCGACGTTGGCCTGAGACGTACCGCGAGATGGGTCTACAGGGTGTCGAGATGATCCTCATCGGGTACAACACTCCTATTCACTACGCCCCCGACCCTGGTCAGAATGCACTGCAAGGCTTTCACAACCATCTCTGCATGCAGGCTGGGGCCTACCAGAACGGAACCTGGGTGGTTGGGGTAGCCAAAGGTGGCATCGAAGAAGGCGTCGAGTCGTTGGCCCAGAGCTGCATCATTGCTCCGTCTGGTCAGATCGTGGCGTTGGCGGTTTCGACGGGCGACGAGCTGATCTCGGCAGTCTGCGACCTCGATTGGTGCGCGAACTACAAGGACACACTGTTTAACTTCGCCACTTATCGCCGCCCCGAGTTGTATCAACGCATCGGCAGCCAGAAAGGCGTGATCGTTCCCGATCATGTTAGTAACCAGCCATGACCGACTTTGTTCTTAACGGATCCCCCGCGTCGGCCTCCGACGACCACGAGCACCTGTTAGCTGCGCTTCGTGACGAGCTTGGTGTCATGTCGCCCAAGGACGGCTGCTCGCCAAGTGGCCAATGCGGCTGTTGCACAGTGCTTCTTGACGGCAAGGCCAGGGTGGCTTGCCAGACGTCGATGGGCAAGGTCGGCGACGCTGAGGTGCTAACGCTCGAAGGCTTCCCGACAGAAGAGCGCGAGGCTATGGCGGCTGTGTTCGCGGCCCACGGCGCCCTTCAATGTGGGTTTTGTACGCCAGGGATTCTGGTTCGCACCAAGGCCATGCTCGACAAAGCGGGCCGCGACCTCACCCGCGACCGGGCATCGAGGCTTCTTGGCGCTCATCTTTGCCGTTGCACCGGTTACACCAAGATTCTCGATGCCGTCGAGGCCCTTGCTCAAGGTGAAGTTCCAGTCACGGTTGCCGTAAAGGGCATCGGCTCGCGAGCCATCAAATACGAGGCCGAGAAGCTCAGCCTTGGCGATCGGCCCTATATCGACGATATGCGTCCCGCTGGCCTCGTACATGGCGCCTTTCGGTTAGCCGATCATGCCCGCGCCGACATCTTGGCTATCGATACTGCTGCCGCGCTGGCCATGCCCGGTGTCGAGGCTGTATTCACAGCCGCCGATGTGCCTGGCGAACTGCGCTCAGGCATCATCTACAAGGATTGGCCGTTGTTTATTCCGGTTGGTGGTCGCACCAGCTACCTCGGCGATGTGTTGGCCATCGTGGTGGCCACGGATCGACCTACCGCCAGGGCCGCGGCGTTGCTGGTCGACGTGTCCTATGAGGTCCTGATACCAATCACCAGCCCCGTCGATGCTGTCAACGGCGCCGAAGATGCCGTATGGGAACTCGACGGAAACGTCTTGTCGACCAGTGCCTACGCTCGGGGCTCGGTCGACGACGGCCTGGCCAACTCGACCCATGTCGTGCGCGAGAGCTTCCAGACCCAACGTGTCGACCACGCCTTTCTCGAGCCCGAATCGACTCTTGCCCAACCGGTTCGGGCCGGTGAGGTCTTGCCGTTAACCAACCCAACAACGGGTGGCGACGCAGTCGACTTCGATCGCTTGATGGTCTACTCAGGCGGCCAAGGAATCTGGGATGATCGCGACGACATTGCCAGACTCCTCGATGTTCCGCCCGAAACCGTGGTTACCGAACTTGTCTCCAACGGCGGAGCTTTTGGCGGCAAAGAAGATATGTCGAACCAGGGTCAAACTGCGCTCGCAGCTTGGTTGCTTCAGCGGCCGGTGTCGACCACGTTCAGCCGTGAAGAGTCCTTCCTGGTTCACACGAAACGCCACCCGATTAAGATGAGCTACGAGGCTGGCTGCGACGCCGAGGGTCGGCTCACCGCACTACGAGTGCGAATGCTTGGCGATTCCGGGCCTTACGCCTCGGTTGGCATGAAGGTGCTCGAGCGGGCCGCGGGTCACGCTGGTGGTCCTTACGTGGTTCCGAACATCGACGTTGAGGCGGTGGCGGCCCGCACCAACAACTCTGTGTGCGGTGCGTTCCGCGGCTTTGGGGCCAACCAGGCTCAGTTCGCCATGGAAGGAGTGATGGACCGGCTCGCGGCCAAGGTTGGCATCAGCGGCTGGGAGATGCGCAGTCGCAACGTGATCGAACCGGGGGCCGTCTGGGGTCCGGGCCAGCGCATGGACGACGGTTGTCTGGGGGCCAGGGCCTGCCTCGACGCGGTGAAGCCGGCCTACGACGAAGCAGTGGCGGCGGGGAAGGCCGTTGGCCTTGGCCTTGGTCTGAAGAACTCGGGGCTTGGCAACGGGTTCATCGAGATCGGCCGTGCCGTTGTTCACTTCCGCGACGACGGTCAGGTCGAGGTCAGGCACTGCTGGACCGAGATGGGTCAAGGTGTACACACGGTTGCACTTCAGGTTGTTGTCGAAGAGCTTGGCATAGCGGCCGAGCGCATCGAGGTTGTTGTCGACTCGACCCGCGACCTGGGCGCCGGCCAAACCACAGGCAGCCGCGGAACTTTGCTTGGTGCTGGTTCGGTTGCCGATGCCTGTCGTGCGGCACTCGCCGATGGTTGCAGAGTCGGGGTCGATTACGAAGGCGAGTACAGGATCGACTGGACAAACTCGCTCGACGAGGGCCTCGAGAACCCCATCATTCACTCGACGTTCGGATACGCAGCCCAGCTTGTGGTCATGAACCCCGCCGATGCCTCGATCGAAAACGTGGTTGCCGCTCACGACGTTGGTCGGGCGGTTAATCCGATGCTGTGTGAAGGCCAGATCGAGGGCGCGGTTCACATGGGTCTTGGTTATGCCATGAGCGAGGGTTTCCCATGCGACGCCGATGGTCGACCCATCAACTCGACTCTTCGCAGCCTCGACATCATCCGACCAAAGGACATGCCTCCGGTCGAAGTTATTCTGGTCGAATCGGCCGATCCCAGCTCGCCGTATGGCATAAAGGGAGTGGGCGAAATTGGCCTGGTTCCAACTGCTGGCGCCGTGGCTGAGGCCTTGCGGGGCACCGATGGTCAGTGGCGAAACGAACTTCCGTTAGTCAACCTGAAGAACCGCGAACGCGCCGAAGCCTGGACGTAGGCGAATTCGCCCTGACGGTCACCTAATAGCGGGCGTCGATGCGCCAAGCTAGAGGGCGATGGCAATCAAGATTCGACCTAGGCGGGTTGTACGCGTTCGGTCCCGTGGGCAGTGGGATCGGGTCCAACTAGCGCTAGTACTTCTCGTGGCCGTTGTGGTTGTTGGTGTCGTCGGCTACCGAGCGGTCGGACTGAGCACGTTCGATGCTCTGTATCAAACCGCCATCACTGTGACCACCGTCGGGTACGGCGAGATCGGCCCGGTAGAAGAGATCGACCAGGCGTATCGCTGGTTCACTCTGTTCTGAGTCTTCTTCGGCGTCGGCGCCGCGCTTTACACCCTTGGTGTGCTCGTCGAAGCCCTGGTCGAAGGCTCGCTCAACGACGACATTCGGTTACGGAAGGAACGACGCATGATCGACAAGCTGTCAGGCCACATCATCATTGCCGGAGGTGGTCGCGTAAGCGCCGCGATAGCGACCTACGCGGTGGCTAACGGCGCCGACATCGTGGTGATTGACAAGGACGGGCCGGACGGGCGCGACCATATCGTGCTCCACGGCGACGCGACCGACGACGAGACCTTGATTAAGGCCGGGATTCGGAAAGCGTCGACGCTTGTGGCCGCTCTCGGCTCAGACGCCGCCAACATCTATGTCACCTTGTCGGCGAGGGCGTTGAACCCCGATCTCTTGATTGTCGCCAGAACCGACCAGCAGTCGACCGAAGCCAAGTTCTTTCGGGCTGGCGCCGATCGTGTGGTCAACCCGTACGACATTGGAGGCTCGAGGATGGGGGCCCTAGTGATGCACCCCGCCTTGGCCGAGTTCCTCAACGGGGTGCTGAACGACGAGTCTCATGATGTCGAGATCGTTGAGATAACTGCAAGCTTGGGCTCGACCGCCATCGGACTACAGCTAGGCGACGTTCGCTCCGCCCTTGACCAAGCACCGCTTGTGCTTGCTATCCGGTGTGGTCTCGAATACGACTCAAACCCACGTGCGGATCGGGTCATTCAGACTGATGACGTGTTGATTGCCCTGGGAAACCCTGCCGAGGTCGGCGCGCTAAAGAGCTTCGTTAACTAGGTCGGGGTTCTCGGGGCAGACCGAGGATTCGTTCGCCGATGATGTTGCGAAGGATCTGCGTTGTTCCGCCCATGATCGTGTACGCAGGTGCGTAAACGACGTTGCG
>JAADHX010000417.1 GCA_013151655.1 Actinomycetota bacterium | reverse complement strand
CGTTCGCGAACGGCTTGCCTCATCACGGCCATCTGCTGACCGGGTTCGTGAAGGACGTCATCCCCCGCTATCAGACCATGCGCGGCAACAAGGTCGACCGCCGCTTTGGCTGGGATTGCCACGGACTGCCCGCCGAGATGGCAACCGAGAAAGAACTCGGCGTTTCTGGGCGAGCCGCTATCACCAAGTACGGAATTGGCAATTTCAACGAGGCTTGCCGCGCTTCGGTAATGAAATACACCTCCGAGTGGGAACACACCGTCACCAGGCAGGCTCGCTGGGTCGATTTCGAGAATGACTACAAGACGATGGACCTTTCCTACATGGAATCGGTCATGTGGGCGTTTAACGAACTCTACGAAAAGGGCCTCATCTACAAGGCCTACCGGGTGATGCCCTATAGCTGGGGTGCCGAAACACCGTTATCGAACTTTGAGATCCGGCTCGACGACGCCACCCGCCCAAGGCAAGACCCAGCGATCACCGTCGCTTTCGACCTCGATGGCGTCGCGAGCGACCCAGCGGGTTCCAACGACCAACCACTACGGATCTTGGCCTGGACCACAACGCCGTGGACGTTGCCTTCCAACCTCGCTCTTGCTGTTGGGCCTGATGTTGAATATTCGGTGGTCGAATCACCAAACGACGGCCACCTGTACATGGTGGGCTCGGCCGCGTTGAGCAACTATTCGGCCCAGTTCGGCGACGATCCCGACATCAAAGCCACGATGATGGGCCGCGACCTGGTTGGCCGCACCTACACACCGTTGTTCGACTTCTTCGCTGATCGCTCCGATGCATTCCGCATCGTGGGCGCCGATTTTGTCGACACAACCGAAGGTACCGGTGTCGTGCATATGGCCCCGGGCTTCGGCGAAGACGATCAGACAACCTGTGAGGCCGCCGGCATCGAGATCGGCGAGGTTGTACCCGTCGACGATCAGGGCCGATTCACCGCAGAGGTCGCCGATTGGGTTGGCCTAAACGTATTCGATGCCAACCCAGAAATCATCAAACACCTCAAGGATCAGGGCCGAGTCCTGCGCCACGACAGCTACGAACACAACTATCCGCACTGCTGGCGCACCGACACCCCCATTATCTACAAGGCAATCACCTCCTGGTACGTGAGCGTCACCAAGATCCGCGATCGGCTTGTCGAGCTCAACCAGGACATCAAGTGGGTTCCCGACAACGTCCAGAACGGACGATTCGGTATGTGGTTGGCCGGCGCCAGGGACTGGTCGATCAGCCGAAACCGATTCTGGGGTTCGCCGGTGCCGGTGTGGGAAAGCGACGACCCATCGTTCCCACGGATCGATGTCTACGGTTCACTTGAGCAGCTCGAAGCCGACTTCGGCGTAAAGCTCGACGATCTACATCGCCCAGTTGTCGACGAGCTTGTAAGGCCCAACCCCGACGACCCGAGTGGCCGAGCCATGATGCGCAGGGTCCCAGAGGTACTCGATTGTTGGTTCGAGTCTGGCTCGATGCCCTTCGCCCAGGTGCACTACCCATTCGAGAACAAAGAGTGGTTCGAAGACCACTTCCCCGCCGACTTTATAGTCGAGTACATCAACCAGACCCGCGGCTGGTTCTACACGCTCCACGTTCTGGCTGGAGCGTTATTCGACAAACCTGCGTTCCAAAACGTCATTTGCCACGGAGTTCTGCTTGCCGAAGACGGCACCAAGCTTTCGAAGCGGCTGCGTAACTACACCGAGCCGTCGGAGATTTTCGACAAACAAGGCGCCGACGCGCTGCGCTGGTACTTCATGTCGTCAAACATCGTCCGCGGCGGAAATACCCGGATCAGTGATGCTGGAATCGACGATGTTGTCCGCCAGGTCCTCATCCCCATCTGGAATGCCTACTCGTTCTTTACGCTCTACGCGAACGTCGACGGCCATACAGCCACAACACGAACAGATTCATCTCATGTGCTCGACCGCTACATCCTCGCGAAGACGCGCGAACTTGTAGCAGACGTGACCGAGCGCCTCGACGCCTACGACTTACCAGGTGCGGCCGCGGAGATTCAGAACTTCATCGATGCCCTTAACAACTGGTACATCCGGCGCAGCCGCGATCGGTTCTGGGCTCCCAGCAGCAACGACCGAACAACCGCTTCAGCGAAGTCCGACGCCTACGACACCCTGTTCACGACACTGACCATCCTGTGCCGGGTCGCCGCACCTCTCTTACCCCTAGTGAGCGAAGAGATATTTAGTGGCCTGACAAAAGGTGCAAGTGTGCACCTCGCGGATTGGCCCAACGTCGACGACCTACCAAGCGACCCAGCCCTGGTAGCGGCTATGGATCGCCTGCGCGAGGTGGCATCGACTGGGCTCCGACTTCGCGAAGATGCGAATCGGCGAGTCCGGTTGCCGCTGCCAAACATCACGATTGCCGGCTCAGGCGCAGAAGAGCTAAGGCCGTTGGTGCGGCTGTTGATGGACGAACTGAACGTCAAAAACGTAACCCTCACCGCCGAAATAGGCGACCACGCCAGCTTCGTCCTCAAGCCAAATGGCAAGGCTCTTGGCCCGAGGCTCGGTCGAGACGTTCAAGAGGTTTTCGGGGCCGCGAAACGCGGCGACTGGAAACGTCTGGATGATGGATCCATTTCGGTGGGCTCCCACATTCTCACGGACAGTGAGTACGAACTGGGTCTCGTTGCTGAGGAAGGTCAGGCCGCAGCGGCACTCAGATCGAACGAGGCGGTGATCGTTCTCGACACCCAGACGACCCCACAGCTAGAGCTAGAAGGTCTGGCACGCGACCTCATCAGACACCTACAGCAGCTACGCAAAGATGCGGGCCTCGAAGTCACCGACCGAATCGAGGCCCAGGTTGCCGGAAACGACGCAGCACAGATAGTCGCCGTGCACGCCCAAACCATCGGCGCGGCAACCCTGGCTACTTCAGTCGTTGTGGTCGATCAAGTGACGACGACACACCGCGCCAAAGTGGCCGTGCTCGATTCCGCCTTCGAGATCGGACTCCAGCTAGTGGGTTAGAGGCGCCTGGTACGGCGGCGGCGGCGGAAACCGCTGCGCTCGTCGTCGGGTTCGCCCGAGCCGTCGAACTCGACGCGGTCTGGACCGCGGAGAGCTGCGAGGAACGGATCATCGACGACTGCACTTCCGCTACCAACCGACGCCGGAGAGGCTATGCCAGCCCAGAGGTCTTTGAGCTCGTCCTGCTCCGCTACCGCCGAGTCGGTGAGGTCGATCACTTCGCCGGCCGTATCGGCTTCCGCAGCAGCGGAGGCCGCAGCAGTAGCAGTAGGCGGCGGCGTGTTAGCTACGGTTGCGATGAGCTCGGTAGCCGCTGTCGGAGGTACGGCGTCGGCATCGGCCACGTCGACATCGACAAGCGTGGCGACAGCGCTGGGAGAACCCTCTGGCGCAACAGTCTCGACCGCACTAGCCATTGTCGAAGTAGCCTCGGCGACGGGTCGACTTGGCGCGCTGGCAACTGGTGGTGCCAGCGGGGTTTGGTGTGTTGTCGCCGCCTGCGGAACTGGATCCGCCGACGATGGTGTCGACTCTGGTTCTGGTGTCGTTACCGGGCTAGCTGGCGTTGGGCCTTCGGAGGCTGGACGTGCCGCAGATGGTTGTTCAGCAGGCGGCGCTGTAGCAGGCGGCGCTGTAGCAGGCTGCGCTGTAGCAGGCTGCGGCGTGGCAAGCGGCGGCGGCTTGGCAGCACCGAGCGAGCCAACACGATCGAGCAGCGATTCGAGATCGCCAACTACGCTAGCCAGGGCATCTTGTCGGCCCGCAAGTTCTTGGGACAGCGCCGACACTTCGGCCTGCTTAGTCGAACGCGCTGTCTCGAGTTCTGCTAGCTCAGCTCGTACTGCAACGATGGCTTGAGCGGCTTCGGCGGAGGCATCAGTAGCGGCCCGCGACCGCACTTCGTCGGCGTCGCCTTTGGCCTTGGCAATGAGACCGGCAGCCTCAGTCTGGGCCGAAGCAACGGTCTCTTGAGCCAATCGAGCAACGTGAGCATCGGCGTCGTCGAGTTTGTTTGTGGCCTCGGTGTGACGACGGTTCGCCTCGGCGGTGAGGCGATCGGCGTTCTGAATCGCAGCCGACTCGATGGTTGTTGCCTTGGCGCGAGCTTCACCGGTGACAGCGTTGGATTTGTCGGTTGCCGTCTTAACGATCAGTGCGGCATCGGCTTTGGCCTCAGCCACAGCCGCGTCGGCAGCCGCCTGGGCAAGTATCAGGGCCCGACCGACCTGTGCGGCCTCGGCATCGGTTGGCGTGGTGGTCCGAGCCGTCGTGGCCGTTGTGGTGCTGGTCTTGGCCGGGGTGGTGACCCCTGGGCTCGAACTAGTGCCATGAGCGACCGGCTTTGCGGCCGGACTCACGGTCTCAAGCTCGGCTACGCGCTCGGCGGTCGAACGAAGACGGTCCTGGAGTTCGGCTACGGCAACTCCGACGCGCTCAAGGAATTCGTCGACGGCGTCCTGGTCGTAACCGCGCCATTTCTCGGGAAACTGCTGAGTCTCAAGCAGTTGGGGTGTCAGTTCCATGAACGCAGAGAGTAGCAACGTATTTGCAGTTGCGATAGGGCGGTCTGTAGTCAATTACCGATTAAGCATCTGGCGCTCGATTTAGCTGACGCGCGTGATCGAAATATACGGGGCGTTATCCCCCGCAGAAAACCCCGAGAACCGCGAACTGAAGTACGAACAACAGGATGATTGGCGACAGGTCCATCATCATGTTGCCCATTCGCAGCGGAGGAAGAGCTCGCCTGAGCGGACCCATCAACGGCTCGGTGATTCGATAGATGAAGCTGCTGACCGACGCAACCGGCGAATCAGGCGAAATCGGCAACCACGACAAAACAATCCGAGCAAATATCACAATAATGTAGGCCGTAACGAGCGTGCACACGATTTCCATTGGTTAGTGGTGAAGCCCTCGTTCTTGGAGTCGACGGCGTTCGTCGTCGCTGACTTCGACGTTGTCCGGGGTGAGGAGATAGACACCGTCAGCTACCCGGTCCATCCGGCCCCCAAGCCCATATGACAGCCCGCTGGCGAAGTCGATGAGCCTGCGTCGAAGGTCGCGATCTACTTCCTGCAGGTTCAAGATGACGGGTTGCTCGGATTTGAAGTGGTCGGCTACAGCCTGGGCTTCGTTGAACTGCCTTGGTGCAACCACGTGGGGTTTGGCAGACGACATTGCGAAGGTTCGAACCGATGCAGACGGCGTTGGCGGCTGAGAAGACACAGCATCTGAAACTCGAGCACCAGCGGCCACCGCTTGTTCGCGGCTCACGGTTCGAACTGCCCCAGAGTCTGGCTCGACTCCTAACCTGGCCACAGGTGGCGGCGTTTGTTCGCGTTCTGGTTGTGCCGCGACGTATCCCCCGCTGTTGACAGACTCTGGATAGCGGTCCCGATTTGGGTCGACGTTCTCGAGGTCGTCGTACTCTTCTTCGGGTGCTAGCCCAAGATAGAGCATCGTCTTTTGGAACATCGATGGCACATTTACCTCCCATTGGGTGCATCCGGTAGGCACCTTCAGGTGACCCTGAGGGTACCGGACGAGTAGGCCTGAACGGGGCCATACCAATACTGCCCAAAATGGGGGTAGATATGGCTGAAGCGATTGGGACAAACCCTATCTCGGTGGTCTCGGCCCAAACAGCGCCGTGCCGATTCGCACCATGGTCGACCCTGCCATAACCGCTAGGTCGAGGTCGGCGGACATCCCCATCGATCTGACCGGAAGGTGTAAATCGTCGGCGAGGCGAACCAGACTTTCAAATTGTTCGGTGGTGTCATCGTCGGCGGCCTGTCTAGCTACGCCCATCAGACCTTGGACGTCGAGCCCAGCATCGATGCAGTGGTCGACCAAGGCGGCCGTGTCATCGGGGTGGCAGCCGCCCTTCTGGGCCTCCATGCCGATGTTCACTTGTACCAAGACGGCCTGACCCTCGCGTCGAGATCCGACGGCGGTGGCCAGTTTCTGGCTGCCGATGCTGTGGATCAGTTCGACCGGGGGCAACATGTTGATCTTGTTGCGCTGTAGCCCACCAACGAAATGCCAGCGCGCTTGTTCGCCTCGCGACGAACTCGCCACCGTGGGAGCCTTGGCCGCGAACTCCTGCACGTAGCTCTCCCCGAGATCGAACAGACCAGCAGCGATGGCCCCAACCGCTGCGCTTGGGTCGAGAGCTTTGGTGATAGCAAGGATTCTCACGGTGTCGACCGACCCGCCGGCATCAAGAATTCGGTTCCACACGATCTGGGCCCGACCCCGGATCGCTTCATCTGAATAGGGGTCCTGATTAGGCTGACGCATCGGCTTCCTCGATCACAACAATGGCCCCATGACGTCCGGGTTCGGATCTGACGCGATGCGAGTACCACTGGTCATTCGACGTGCAGAGGTGAGTGTCGAAATCGATTCGGGCGCCAGCGTTGTCAACCGCAGCCCGGAGCACGCTTGTCATATTCAGCGCTGGTCTGTTATCGATTGTTCGGCCTGCAACCGATTCGCCGAATCGGTCGATCACGATCTGAATGTCCTCTGATGCGAACTCATAGGACTCAGGGCGAATATGGGGGCCTAGAACCGCATAAATGTCGGTGGCACCGACAGATCTCATTGTCTCAACGGTGCGCTCGACAATGCCATGGAGCGCACCTCGCCAGCCAACGTGGGCCACGCCAGCGACACCCTGAGGGCTCCAGAACGCAACCGGAGCGCAGTCGGCGCCTTGCACGCTAAGCACACACCCGGCGTCTGCTGTGATGGCACCGTCGGCTTCGTCTCCTGCATGTTGGCCTGGCGAGCTCACCCGCACTACCCGGTCTCGGTGAACTTGATTGAGCCACGTCCACGGGCGACGATCGAGGGCCTCGCGAACCTGTCCGACGGCGGACGATCGAACCCCAAGGTCGCCGTCGCGACGTGACGTGAAACGAATCGTAGCCAGACGTCCATCGAGCATCGTCCGCTGAACCTCAATCACGCCGATGACACTCCTTAGCCAGTGTCGATTCGACGGGGCGGTAGGGCCGTCTACTTCAGGAACGACGGTACGTCGAACTCGTCGTCGTCGAGCCCAAGGTCGTCGTCGCCGTCTTCGTCGGTGGCAAAAACGTCGACTGCTGTCCGATTCGAACTCGAGGTCGAGTTCGAGTTCGAGTTCGACGGGCGCTGCCGGTCGCCTCGGCCATCGTCCCATCGATCGAAACCGGCTGCGATTACGGTCACGCGGAGTTCATCGCCCATGGACTCGTCGACCACGGCGCCGAAGATGATGTTGGCATCAGGGTGGGCAACATCGTGGACGACCGCGGCGGCTTCGTTCACTTCGAAGATGCCAAGGCTGGGACCGCCGGAGATGTTTAACAACAAGCCGCGAGCGCCCTCAATCGAGGCTTCAAGCAGAGGCGAAGAAATCGCCTGACGAGCCGCGTTCTGGGCGCGATTGTCACCCTGGGCCCGACCAACGCCCATAAGAGCAGATCCGGCGTTCTTCATGACCATCCGAACGTCAGCGAAGTCGGTATTGATGAGCCCCGGAGTGGTTATGAGTGTTGTGATGCCTTGAACTCCCTGAAGAAGGACATCATCGGCGATCTTAAATGCGTCGATCATGGTGGTCGACTCGTTGGCAACCGTAAGCAACCGGTCGTTTGGGATAACGATCTGTGTATCGACCTTCTCTTTAAGGCTGGCAATGCCCTGGTCGGCTTGAACGGCACGCCGCCGGCCTTCGAACTGAAACGGCCTAGTTACAACCGCAATAGTGAGCGCGCCAATTTCCTTGGCGATCTCGGCCAGGACTGGAGCGGCACCGGTTCCGGTACCTCCACCTTCACCAGCGGTAATGAACACCATGTCTGCGCCCTGAAGGACATCGGAAATTTCTTCGCGATGTTCCTCGGCCGCCTTTTGGCCGACCTCAGGATCACTGCCGGCGCCGAGACCCCTGGTCAGCTCCCGTCCGATGTCGAGCTTGATATCGGCGTCGCTCATCAGCAGGGCCTGAGCATCGGTGTTCACCGCAATGAACTCGACACCCTTCAATCCGGAATCGATCATGCGATTGACCGCGTTGCAGCCCGCGCCACCAACGCCAACAACCTTGATAACTGCGAGATAGTTCTGTGGTCCGGCCATCGGCCCTCCCGAAATGGCCATTCATCGAACCCTCGATGAATGGTTGAGACTTGCCGCGATCTGTGCTAGACCGCGAATGTGTACAGCTTGAAGGTACCGACGAGGGTGAGACCTGACAAGGACCTGTCGATTATTCGCTGATCTCGGGTTGTTGCCACTCCGGCCTCAGATCGCGAACTATCGGAAGAGTCGGAACCGAAACATCCATCTCCCAACCGATTCGGCCTTCGGCATCGAGCGCCTCTATGACCGTTGTCGCGGCCACAACCTTGAGCGAAAGTTGAGAGTCGTCGCCAAGCAGAATGCGGTCGGCCGATGTGAGCGTGATCCACATTTCGCCGCGTTCGTCACGCGCTATGCCCTCGAGCCTTGGCCGAAGTTCGGGACCAACCAAGCGAGCTACAACCAGGGGTGCCCCCACTGAGGCGTCCACTGTCGAACCAGGATCGCCGGCGGCCGGCACACCAGACAGTTTTGGCAGTTCGCTACCAACCACCACGTCGGTCAGCACAACGCCGCTTTGATCGACCATTACCCACTCGTCCTGAGTCTTCATGACCACGGCGACAGGAACCCGTTCGATTACATCGATATCGATGACGCCTGACCAATTGCGATTCACGACCACATCTTCGATCCAGGGAAGTTCGCGAAGACGAGACTCGATCGAACCGCCATCAACCGATGCGATCGGAGCTCCTGTTTTGATGCTTGCAATTGCACTTGCACGAGCAAGATCAGTTCCGTCAAGTCCAGACCAGCGGACTTCGTCGACATCGAGCAACGGAGACCTGGTGACACCCCAGGCGCCCAGCGCCACCGCGACAAGAACCGAAAGGCCAATCAGGCGCTTCAGACGCCTTCGTTGCGAAGCGCTGGCCACCGCACTACGCCGAGCGCGCAGCCGCGGATCCACAGAGATTGCTGTCATTGACGGTCCTCAGAGTGTTCTGTTTGGAATTCGGTGGTGTTGAACCCAACGAGGCGAACCTCGCTGCGGAGCTTGATGCCATGGAGGGAGTGAACTTTGTCGGCCACGATGCGCATCAGCTCGAGCACATCGTCGGCCGATCCGCCCTGGTCGGCCTGGATGAAGTTGGCGTGTTTGGGAGAAACCTGGGCCGACTTGTGTCGAAGGCCTTTCAGCCCGGCTTCATCGACGAGACGACCAGCTGAGTCGGCGCCATCGTAGGGGTTGACGAAAACCGACCCTGCGTTCTGACCGCCCGGCTGGTTTTCACGTCGCCACCTGACGATGTCGGTGAGCAATTTTTCGCCAGTCGGACCGCCGTGACCCGCATCGGCCATGGGCGGAACTGACGCACGGAACGATGCGCTCAGCACTACGTCGGTCGATTTCAGTGTCGAACCTCTAAAGCGCAAGCCAAGCTCGGCTGCGTCGCGTTCAATAACCCGACCGGCGGCCACGTCGGCGATGGTGACGCCAACGAGAGTGGTGATCATGTCGGCCCCGTGGCCTCCGGCGTTCATCCTTACTCCGCCGCCAACGGTCCCAGGTACGCCAACCATCCACTCGAGCCCTGCTAGGCCCAACGCCACCGATCGTCTGGCTAGGACCGGCAGAGCCACAGCGGCGCCGGCCACAATTTGTGGACCGCTGGCGGTGTTGGCTCTGCTGATATCGAAGAACTCCTCACCCAGCACCACAGCAACGCCGTCGAAACCAGCATCGGCCACCAGGAGATTCGAACCGTTACCGACCACTAACACCGGCAGTCTGGCCTCGATGGCCGCCTGCCCGGCGGCAACCACATCGTCAGCGCTATGGGCAGTTACCAGCACCCGCGCCGCGCCGCCAACGCGATACGTGGTTCGCACTCCGAGCGGCTCCTCGACCTTGGCAAGCGAACCCAGTCGAGCGACGACTTCGGCCACCCGCTCGCTCACCTCGGGTCTACTCAGAGGTTGTGGCTGAGTCACCGGGTCGGTTGCGTTCGCGTCAACGTTCACTGGCTGGACCGATCAGACTGCAACGCGATGAGTTCGTCAGGCAAGGAGGTGAGGTCGCCTGCACCCATAGTCAAACAAAGGTCACCCGGTTCGAGAATGTCGGCTAGATAGGTGCGTAGTTGGTCTCGGCTAGGAAGGTAAGCAACTCGATCCCACGGATGGGCATCGAGAACAGCCTCGGCGATGAGCATCCCCGTTATTCCAGGGCGCGGCTTCTCGCCAGCGGGGTAGATATCTGTAATCACGGCGATGTCGGCGTCGACAAACGCATCGGCAAAGTCCTGCCAAACGTCGGCGGTACGCGAGAAACGATGCGGTTGGAACACGGCAACGACTCGCTCCCATCCGCCAGTTCGGCCGGCGTCGATGGCTGCGGCTACCTCGGTTGCCAGGTGGGCGTAGTCGTCGACGAACGTTATGCCACCGGCATCGCCGCGGAACTCGAACCGGCGGGCCACGCCGCCAAATCGGCCAAGAGCGGCGACAGCATCTTGGGCATCCGCGCCAAGCTCAATGGCGGTGACGAAGGCGGCGGTGGCGTTGCGTACGTTGTGCAAACCTGGCACCGGCAAGACGATTGGTCCCCATGTCTGCGACTCGCCAGCATCGTCAGGGTCAGCATCGTCAGGGTCAGCAGCGCTGGGGCCAACAATTGAGAACGTCGAAAGCGACATGTCGAACCCAACATCGACGATGCGATAGTCGGCATCGGAAGCGGTTCCATAGGTCACGGCACCGAACTCGGCCCCGAGTTTTGCCGACCAGTAGTCGTCGGCACACACAATTCGCTTACCAGACGCCGACCGTAGGAAACTGCGAAACGCCTCAATCAAGGCTTCGAAGCTGCCGTGGAACTCAAGGTGGTCGCGTTCGACATTGGTGACGACTGCGACGTCGGTATCGATCTCGAGAAAGGTCCCGTCGGATTCGTCGGCCTCGACGACAAACAACTCGCCGTCGTCGTCCCACACAGCGCCAGACCCAATGTCGTTGACGTCGCCACCAACGATGAACGAGGGCTGAAGGCTCGACTGGATCAGACAGATTGCCAGCATCGAAGTCGTCGTTGTTTTTCCGTGGGTACCAGCAATCGAAACCGTCGACCGAAGCTGCGAAATGGCGTGCAGCGCCGCGGCTCGTCGAACGACCGGAACCCCCGCAGCGAGAGCCGCCTCCACCTCAACGTTGGTGTCGGAGACAGCTGTGGACCGGACCACTACGTCGACGCCCAGCACCAACCCGGGGTCGTGTCCGACAGTCACGTCAACACCCAACGCTCGTAGTCGCGTGAGCCCAGTTGAATCCTTGAGATCGCTACCGCT
>JAADHX010000353.1:11531-17513 GCA_013151655.1 Actinomycetota bacterium | reverse complement strand
AGGAGAACACGCCGCCGTCGCCGCCCAACAAGTAGTAACCACCGTTGGGGTTAGCTGCCATGTTCACGATTGGGAACGCTGGATCGACATCAAGGCCTGGCAGGTCGCCGTTGTCGGTGGCTGTGCCGAACGCGTCGACTTTGCCCTTGACATCGGTAATCCAGTATCCAGCACCATTGGGCGTCGATGCCATTGTCGAAATGGGGTTTGTCAGGGTGCCGCCGGCAACATCGCCCAAGTCCTGTTTGCCGCCGAAGTTGTATAGGTTTCCGGCCGCATCGACGAGCCAGTAGCCGTTGGCATCGACCGTTATGGTCAGTGTGTCGGTGCGGAGGATCGAACCGTCATTGGCATCGAGAGCGAGCACGTACACGCCGGCAAGGCTGAACGTAGCCGAGGTTTCAGTCGAGCTACCGTCAGCGAACGTGACGGTGCCAGGGCCAGAGACCTTGCGCCACGACACGGTGAGACTTCCACCGCCAACACCGTCGTCCGACGCCGAACCGTCGAGAGTCGCAGCTTCGCCAGACTCGATTGACGCGTCGGCTCCAGCTTCTACGCTTGGCGCACCATTGATGGTGAAGGTTGCAGTTGCAACGGCGGACGGATCTTTCTCATCGACGTATTGAATGGCCCTGATCGTGTCGCCACCAGCTACGGGAATTCCGAACGTTGCTTCTTCGTCGGATGGCTTCGGAGTGGACCCGTCGGTTGTGTAGAACACTCGACCGCCAGCTTCACCGCCGATGCTGATGGTGTCGCCTTCGTTGACCACACCGGTATTTGGCGTGAACGTCGGCGTTGCCGCCGTGCTCGCGCCTCTTGGCGTGATAGTTACATCGCCAAACGTGATGTCCATTTCGTGGGCGACAAGTGCAACGGCACCAGTTGTCGGTGCGTCGCCGGAGTTGCCTTGGGTTACCCAAGTTCCCGGTTCCGCGTCGCCTACCTTCCAGATTTTGACCCGATACCTGCCGCCCTCGGCTTGGGCCTTGAGGTTGTACGTTTCGCCCTCGGTGAGGGTGAAGGCGTCGGTGTCTTGGATGACAGCCGAATTGTCAGTTATCTCTACCTGTGGAGGAGCGATGGTGCTGTCGCGCCACCAGGCAATTGCTCCAATCGGATCGGCGTTGACGGCGTCAGGAACGAAACCCTGCTGCGGCTGCGAACCGGTGGCCACAGTGTCGTTGTGTCCGTTCCAGCGAAGAAAGACACCGACACCTGGGCCATTTGACGACGGACCGTTAGCGTTGGTGTTGATGCCATTGTGAGTGAAGGTTGTTCTGACCTGGAAATTGGTCCAACTGGTGTCGCCGAACGTGACGAGCCGGTCGTAACCAAGGTCGAGGGTGCGAAGGCCGCCGCCGTCGATTGTCCATGCGCCATCGGACACGTCGGCAACTGAGTCGACCGAACCAGCATTGGACCAATCGATGGCTAGCAACGTCGATGGAGCGTCGGTTAGGCCCGTGTAGGTGAACGTCACCGTGCGGATGCGCGACCCGAGGTTGTCGGTTGCGGTGAGTGTCACCGTATTGATGCCGTTGATGAGCGTTGACCGCAATAGGTCGATGTTGAAGTCGCCGCCGTTTTCGAGTCGTCGGGTATCGGCTACAACAGTCGCGTTCCGTGTAGCGCCACCGTTGAGTTGGTAGGTGAGCGTGGCTGGGCCAGTGATGCTCGTGAGCCGACCGGTGATGTTCACCCAGCGTTGGCTTGTTCCTGAGTCGCCGAACGAAGCGTTATCGCCGTGCCACAATTCGAACTCGGGGCCATCGCCCGTGCCGCCCGCGAGTGTTGTCACCGAGTACGCCTTCTGCGATGAGTTTCCGGCCATGTCGGTAAGAGTCAACGTGACGGTGTAGCTGGTGAGCGGATTGAGCGATGTGAAGATAAGGGTCTGGTCAGGGAACGGATTGTTGAGCGATTGGCTACCTTGGCCGGTGATGCTCACGTTCATGGTGACCGGTTCGGGACCATTCCATCGTGTAGTTATCCGATCGGTACCTTCGGTGAAGTCAACAAGGTCTGGGTTGGGGCTTGTGGCATCGTCGCCCGTTCCCAGAGCAGCGCTGGCAGGCAAGATGTCGTCAAGGGGAACGCCTGGGGTTGCGTTTTCGTCGAGTGCGCCGAAATAGTCAATGAGCCCGCTGTACGCCGGAGCTGACTGGCCGGGGCCTGGCACAGCGTTACCTACGAAGGGAGCTAGTGATGTGACCGCCATCGCCCGGGTAAACGTTCCGTGGCTAGTCCAGGTCGTGCCATTGTCTGAGGTGTAGAAGGTGTAATTGTTCCCAACGCGCCGCACCCGGATGTAGCTAGCATGTCCGGCACTCGGAGTAGCCACGCTGATGTGTTCAGTCGCAGTCGAGTTGCTGTCGTCGAGGAACGCGGCCAACGCCCGCATATTGGTTCCGTCGAAGTGAACGTCGAACCTGATGAAGTCGCCGCTGCCTTCATCGGCGACGACAATTCCCTGAATCTGAAATCGCTCAGATGGAGTTGTGGCGAAAACGGACACGACATCAAAGTCGGTGTTGGTGGTGGCTTGGCGCAGTGAGGGAGCGCGGTTACCCGAAGTCCAGGGTTGGTAACTCACGATTGATTCGGGCACCGACAATGCTGCCCGGCCACCCGGATACTGGAAGAACCCTCCGCCCAGACCGTTTCCGGCCTCGGTCCACTGACCGCCAAGCGTTGTTGCAGTGAAGGACTCTTCGTCGGTAAAGGCCGCGCCCGCGGGTGGTATTGAGATTGCTTGGAGCGTTGTCGCGATCATCAGTGTCGCGAGAATTGTGCGGATGAGACGTTTCATGAACAGATGTCCTCTTGCTCTATGGCTGTTTGTTCCAGTTATTCGATACTGCGCGGGGAGCAGTATCGCGCTACATCCCGAACCATGCGAGAGACCCTCGTCGGTACGGGTGTAAGCCCCCCAGTGTAGTACGAACACGCTCCGTGGTAACCGCGCGCCAGAAAAACACGTTCTGCCGTTGAGCAATAATCGTAATCGCGTGTCGTTTCGCTTAATGGGTCGACCCCGGATTCCGACTATATCGACATGGGGAAAAAGCTCTTACGAGCTCTGCTGGTGTTCTGTTTGGCAGCTGTCGCGACCGAACCGGCTTTGGCGACGACTCCGATCGCAGTTGGCCCACAACAACGGGTCGCTCCATCGCAATCGGAGTTGGCTGAGCCAGAGTCTCTGTGGAGTCAGGAAGTTAGCTTCCAGCCAGCTCGGAGCGAGGTTCACGGTGCCGACGTTGTAGACAGCGGTCGGGCCTATGACGAAGAGCGGGGGTTTGGCTGGCAGTTAGCCGATGGCAGGCGGCGGCAGTGCGGTGATCGCAACTCCGAGTTGGTGGCCATCGATACGTTCTGCCATGCCTCGACCCGTTATGTGCGAACCAATGGAGCCTGGGTCGCGGTGACTTCACCGGGGTCGTGGCGGTTCGACGCCGAGCCCGGTGTGTACGAGGTAACCGTGACTGTGGGCGAGTCGATCTACCATAGCTCGCGTATTCGGCACTCGGTGCAGGTTGAGGGCACCATCGCAGTCGACCGGGTCCAAACAACGGCGAACGAACCGGTGGTCAGCGCGACAGTCACTGTCGAGGTGACCGATGGGGCCGTCAGCCTTGACTTCGAAGGTGGAAGTCGTACGAAGATCGTGCGAGTTCGAATTGAGCGTGTGGGTGGTCTTGCCCAACAGAATCCAACCGAAACGACACCCACCACTGACGCGGCCAACGCAGCCCAAGGCGATGCCAGCTCCGAGCCCTCACTCACTGTTCCGGTGCGCGATCAACCGCTCATCATCTTTGAACCGACGGCTCCGTCTTCGCCGACTTTGACTGTGCCTGGCCGTCCCTCTGTTGTCCCTTCGGCACCCGAGCAGAGCGACGTTATAGCGACCTACGGATTCGACGAGAGATATGGAGCCTTCGCCAGCGATGTAGCTCCTGGCACCTCGCCTCATGATTTGTTCCTTGGTTACTACGGCCCAGTGTTTGAGTGGGTCGACGGGGGCGTGACATTGTCGCGTGGCGCGGCGTTCGCGACCCCAGGCCCAGCGAGCCGTGCCATTGATGCCGTTGACGATGCCGGCGAAGTAAGCATCGACTTATGGGTCGACGTAGGGGCCCCCTCTGCAAGCGAGGCCGTCATAGCGGGCCTGGCTGCCACCGGATTGTCCTACCACGTCGTGCTTGTTCGAGACGGATCCAACATCGAGCTGCGGGCCAGTTCGGGTTCAATCACGCTCCGTGCTCCGCTCAGCGGCGGTGCTCTGCAACACGTGGCCGCATCGGTCGGACCAAGCGGCTCGAAGTTGTGGATCGACGGCAAGCTGGTGGCCGCGGCTACAGGCACGTCTGTGTCGGGTCCCGACGAGAGCCGCATTGTGGTCGGTGCGTACCCAGACAGCTCCGGCTCTTGGTCAGGGCAGATAGATCACTTCGAGATTCGTGCCAGTCAACTCACCACGGCAACGGTACAAACGCTCGCAGAATCGAACCGAGACGTGATCTGCGTAGCACCGACTGCGGTCGAAAGAGGGCCACGGTCAGATGACCTCGGACGGTCCTATGTTGGTGTCTTTCAAAGTGAGTCCGACCTTACAGAATCGCTAGCTGACGCGGTCGTTAGCCGTCCAGATGCAGTTCGCGACGTACTCCGGCACGCGAACGCGATGTTGTGCCAGCAGCCGAGTTCAGTGACCGCCAACGGTGGTGGGAGTGCATGGTTGACGGATTCGCCGTACTCAAGCGATGGCATATTCGAGCTCTCTGCTGACCGCCACGACTATCGACTCGGCGAACGCCTATCGCGGGGGCTTCCCGCGCTCGGTATTGCCTATCGAATCACTGGTGACGAGGCCTACGCCGAGCAGGCCTTACAACTGCTTGATGCGTGGGCCCTAGATCCCCAGAGCCGCTTGGCTCCCGAGTTGTCGCCCAACCGGCGCGACATTGAAATCTACATAACTCAAACGGGAGTCTTGTATGGCGCCGACCTCATCTGGGACTACACCGGTTGGACCCCCGATCAACGAACTGCGCTGATCGACTGGGCTTCGGATCTAGGCGATGCGGTACGTACAACCTCCACGTCAAACAACACCGATAGCTGGAGGCTGCTGCTACTGGCAACTGCCGGGCGTATGGGCGCCCGGCCTGACCACGTCGAGGCCGCCGTAGTTCGATTCACGCAACGCCTCGATGCCCAGATCGGGCCAGACGGAACCATGCTCCGAGAGACCCATCGAACCCGTTCGCTGTTCTATGCGGTCTTTGGGGTGGCGGCCATGGTCCAGCTAGCCGAGGTTTCGGCAATGAGTGGTTTCGACATATATGCGCTCACCGGCGACGATGGGCAGGCCATCAAGACGGCCATCGACCACTTGGCGCCGTTCCTGGCGCAGGACGACCCGACAGACGGTTGGCCAGACACCGAGATAGGTCCGCTGTACGCGGGTGATCTGCTCGTTGGTGTGTTCGCGATTATTCAAAGGCGCTTCCCGAGCACAGACTACGGCCCGGTTGTGGCTCGCTGGGGATCGCCGATGTTTGCGCGAGTAGGAGCGGGACACGTTTCGGTCACCCACGGAGGTCCTAACTCGTAACGCGCTTTTGCTTTGCTGGCTCCCTCTTGCTTCGATGGCTATTGTCTCGATCTGAGCGACTAGGCGGAGCGGGTCCAGTGAGTGATGCCAGTTCGGGAATTCCAGGTGTCACTGGTGCAACAGAAGTTGGTCGTGGCGGGTTTGGTGTTGTCTATCGCGCTACGGAATCCGATCTCGGACGAGACGTCGCTGTAAAGGTCCTTTCTGGCTCTGCTTATTGGGATCCGGGGCTCTTCCTCGATGAACTACTTCGCAGCTCTGAAGACCCGGCCAATCCCTGCACCCAGGTAAAACGAGAACCGTTCGTGGATGGAGAATTTGACGGCCTGATCTATGCCGAACTTTGCCACGGCGGAGCC
>JAADHX010000353.1:0-11519 GCA_013151655.1 Actinomycetota bacterium | reverse complement strand
GTCCTTGTCGCGACTGCTGATCGCCAGACGGTGATTCTTGTGGTAGAGCAGATGACCGACGAACGAGACATCGCGGCTTTCGAAGAGGCAATGGCCAGCTTCATTCTGTTCAATCCCGCATATCTTCCAGCCGCATGACCGATCGGGGTACACCACCGCCGAGCTGTACAAGTAGCCGTATCGCGGTCGCACGTTACCCGGCCTCGGGGTTCGTCGACGGAACACACGATGGGCAACGTTGACGATTCTCAACCGAACCGACTCGTTGACGTTCACTATTGGAATTTCGAAGTGGCAGCGTGCTGCGAGTCAGGAGTAATGGTCGATGATGTGCCCGTTGTGCGGAGATAGAGACCCAATCGAGGTAGCTGCACTTGGCCAGTTGCCTGTGTTCGCGAACGTACTGTTCGGAACTGCATCCGAAGCGGCCGCGGCGCCGCTAGGGCCATTCGAGCTGGTCGGTTGTCGTCGGTGCGGGCTGTTGTACAACTCAGCTGTCGACTTGTCGTTGCTCGAGTACTCAGTCGACTACGAGAACTCGCTGCATCACTCGAAGGTGTTCTTGGCGTATGCGACCGAGTTGTCGCGCCGACTGGTCGACCAGTACGACCTGGCAGGCCGCGACGTCGTCGAGATCGGACCAGGCACAGGTGAGTTCTTGAGCTTGATGATTGCCGATGGTGTTCGCTCGGGAATCGGATACGACCCCAGCCACAACGCCGACCCAGCAGCCCTTCCCGAGAGCGTGGTCATTCACGCAACCGGGTACCCAGACGAACTTCCAGAAGGCGCAGCTGCGGTGCTGATACAACACGTGCTCGAGCATCTCGATGAACCTGCCGAGCTTCTCGGCCAGATCGGCCGATCGCTGACCACCGATGATGCCGTGGTGTATATCGAGGTTCCCGATGCCACCTACATGGTTGAACAAGCCGCGCTATGGGATCTAATCTACGAGCACCTCACCTACTACTCCGAGACCACGCTCAACTGGGCCTGCTCTAGGGCCGGGCTTGTCGTCGAGGCCAGCGGGCGCTCGTTCGGCGACCAGTATCTGTGGAACGAATCGCGGCGCTCAGGCACCAACACCACCGGGACCGACCCAGACGTAGACGAGTTCCTGGCCGCTGCCGTTGAATTTGGGGCCAACGCCTTGACCACTCGTAAACGTTGGGCCGACGCGGTCGGGCGGCTGGCCGCAGATGGCCAAGTAGCGGTTTGGGGAGCGGGCTCGAAGGGCAGCTCATTCCTCAACAACTTGTCCGAACCAACGATGGTCAGCCATGTCGTGGATGTAAGTCCAGCCAAACATGGGCGTTTCATAGGTGGTACCGCCCATCAAATTGTTGGCCCAGACGACCTAACCAGTGAGCTTCGTCACGTTGTCGTGATGAACCCTCTGTACAAGGACGAGATTGCGACCGACCTGGCGTCGCGCGGTATCACTCCAGAGATCCACTCAGTGTTGTAGGGAGCTAGCGCTAGTTGTGACGGGTAACTTGGCGGTTGTGAAACGTAGCGATGAGTTAGCTGGCTTGTGAGCGCAGCCTCCGACACTTTGATTGTTCTCGCTACCGCTACCACCGGAACTGCTGTTCTCACTCCGGTTGCTCGCATGGTCGCGTTCAAGATCGGTGCGGTGGTCACCCCAGACGAGCGGCGGGTACATGAACGCCCGACTGCCACTCTCGGCGGCGCGGCGATGTTCCTCGCATTCCTGGCTTCGTTTGCTGTCGCGTCGCGACTTGAGACCTTCGAACAGGTCTTTACTCGATCATCGGAGCCTTTGGGCGTCGTTATCGGCGCGGCGATCATCTTTCTAGTTGGCGCCGTCGACGACCTTAGGCCCGTCTCGGCACCAGCAAAGATCGCCGGCCAAGCCCTTGCCGGAAGTTCCTTGTACCTGCTTGGGGTCACGCTGTTCTTTGTTCGTATTCCGTTTGGAGGGCTTTGGGGGCTTTCGCCAGACATCATTCCGCTCATTACCGTGTTCTGGGTGGTGATGATGGCCAACGCCATCAACTTCATCGACGGCCTCGACGGTCTCGCTGCCGGCATCGTCGCCATCGCCGCTGGCGCCTTCTATCTCTACAGCCAAGAACTGCTGGACGCCGGCCTCATCACCCCGGCCAACGGCGGACCGCTCATTGCCTTGGTGGGCTTGGGGTTGTGCCTTGGGTTTTTGCCTCACAACTTCTACCCGGCTCGGATCTTCATGGGTGACAGCGGAGCGTTGCTGCTCGGGCTACTTATGGCGGCATCGACGATGACCGTCGGCGGCCGGGTTGTTGACCAGTTTTCGGGCCAAGTCTTCTTCTTCTTTGCACCGATGCTCATCCCGTTGGTAGTTCTCGGTGTTCCACTGTTCGACACGGCGTGGGCCACGGTTCGCCGCGCTCGTAGCGGTGTGCCGGTTTCTCAAGCCGACAAATTCCACCTTCACCACCGGCTGATGCGCCTAGGGCATGGTCATCGGAGGAGTGTTCTTATCCTGTGGGGCTGGACGGCGCTTCTATCTGGAGTTGTCCTTTTCCCAACCATTACCGGTGACGGCGACGGCGTTGTGCCGTTTGTGGTGGCCGGTCTTGGGCTACTGCTCTACACGATGTTTCACCGCGGGGTTCGCAACACGCGCGAAACCGAAGCCGTTTAGAGGCCGAGCCGGTAGCTGGATGTACGGTTTGTTTTGCAGCGAGCATCGTCATGTCCTAGCTTGTGCTTTGTTTCACAAGGGCTACCGGTCATTCACACATGGTAAAATCCCAGGCAATGGACATCGAGAGCCGACGCGAGCTGAATAACGGATTCGGCGACTCGTTGTCACGCGCCTTCGAGTTCGCTGCTACCCCAGCGCTGTTTAGCGGTGTCGGGTACTTCATAGATCGTATCTTCGACACCCAGCCGTTTTTCATGATCGTCCTTCTCGTGTGGGCGTCGGTGTCTCAGGTCTTGTTGTGGTGGTACCGCTATGACGCCCAGATGGCCAAGATCGAGGCCGATCTTGTCGACAAACGCGACGCTGGTCTTGGCGCTGCTGGAGTTGGCTCTGGCAACCGAATCTCCACTGCGGCCGCGGTTGCAACTGGCGTGCCGGTGGCCGACGGGCGCCTGCCGAGCGGCATCACCCTCGATACCGACATCTCGGCCTTGATGGCATCGCTATCCGATGCTTCTCAAGCCGAAGCCAAGATCGGTAGTTCAGGCACCGAGGTTCAACAATGAGCGACGCCGTTGTAACTCGTCTCGATGGGCCCCCCGTCGAACAAGAGATCGCCATGGATATGGTCAAGCGATCGCTTCCAGTCTTTCCGGTGGTTGTGTTGCTCGCCCTGGCGATTTGGGGTTGGAAGGGCGCCGCGTCGGCAGGTTACGGATTTGGCCTTGTAATTCTCAACTTCTTAGTGGCCGCGGCGATGCTCGCATGGGCAGCCCGAATTTCTCTCGGAATGCTCATGGGGGCCGCTCTATTTGGCTTTCTCTTGCGTCTTGGCCTTATCTCAATAGCGGTGTTTGTGGTGAAGGACGCCGCCTGGGTTGAGCTGGTTCCGCTGTGTCTCACCCTGGTTATTACCCATTTGGGCCTATTGGCCTGGGAAACGCGATACGTTTCTGCGTCGCTTGCTTTTCCCGGTCTCAAGCCCGACCATAAGTCGTCGACCTACACCTCGGTGTATGACGACGACGATTCTGATTCGACCACGCCCCCAGAGGTAACCCATCCGTGATGCTCGGACTCAAGTTCCCATCCATTGAAAATCTTGTCGAGTGGCCCTCCTTCTGGGGCAACGGCGAGTGGCACACGCTCAACAAGGTTGGCCTTTCGGCTCTTATCGCGACTGCGATTACGCTTGGGATCTATTTCGCCGCGGCATCAAAGGCGAAGAAAAACCTGGTGCCCGTAGGTATTCAGAACCTCGCCGAGGTCGGCATCGAATTCATCGATAACGGCATTATCGACCAAACTATGGGCGAACAAGGCCGGCCTTGGAACCCATTCTTGTTGTCGATCTTCAGTTTTGTGTTGATCACCAATCTGTTTGAGCTGGTCCCCGGGTGGCAGATGCCAGGAAACGCCCGCATGGCGTTCCCAGCGATGCTGGCATTGGTGGTCTGGGTCGCCTTCATCGGGACAGGTCTTAAATACCAGGGTTTGGCTTACTTCAAGAACGCCATTATTCCTCCAGGCGTCCCTGTTTTCCTGATTCCGCTGGTCGCTCTCATCGAGTTCGTCTCGACGTTCTTGGTTCGGCCATTCTCATTGGCCGTTCGGCTCTTCGCCAACATGCTCGCAGGCCACATCTTGTTGGTCACATTCATTGTCTTGTGCGAGGCGTTGTGGACCACCGACTGGTTCGCAGTGTTCTTGCCCCTGCCATTCATCATGCTCGTTCTGCTAACCGGTTTCGAGCTGATGGTTTCGTTCTTGCAGGCCTACATCTTCACGATTCTTGCTGCGGTGTACATCGGCTCGTCGATGCACGCCGACCACTAATTCGCAATCCCCCAAATACGACCCAACAGATAAGGAAAACAACTTATGGAACTGCTAGCGCAGCTCGCACAAGTCACCGGCGAAGACCAGATCGCTTTCGGCGAGGCCGTATCGGCCGGATTCGCCTATGGACTTGCCGCCATTGGCCCAGGCATTGGCATCGGCTACCTCGTTGGCCAATCAGTTCAGGCTATGGCCCGCCAGCCTGAGGCCGCAGGTATGGTCCGAACCACCATGTTCCTCGGAATCGCCTTCACCGAGGCACTCGCCCTCATTGGTTTCGTGGTCTTCATTCTTCTGAAGTTCGCCTGAGACCCTCGGAGGTACGTAGATGTACGCACTAATTCTCGCGGTGGGCGAAGGGCCGAACAATCCGATCCTTCCCGTTGTCAATGAGATCATCTGGGGCAGCATCGCGTTCTTCTTGCTGCTCATCGTTATGACCAAGTTCGCCTATCCGGCGATGCGCAAGGCCATGGACGATCGCACAGCACGCATCCAGGGCGACCTAGATGCTGCCGAGCAGGCCAAGGACGAAGCCGCTCAACTGAAGGCCGACTACGACGCAAAGCTCAGCGAAGCCAAAGCCGAGGCAGTCGGTATCATCGATGCTGCGCGCGAAGAGGCCGAGGTTGTCAGAGCCGAACGTATTGGTGCCATCGACGGCGAGATCGCAGAACTTCGAGCCCAAGCCGACGCCGACATTGAGGCTGCCAAAGAACGAGCCATGGCCGACATGCGCAGTCAGGTGACCGCTCTCGCAGTTGGTGCTGCCGAACGCATCGTCGAGCAATCGCTCGATGCCGAGGCCCAAACCCAACTCGTAAACAACTTCATCGACCGCGTTGGCTCCGAGAGCTAAACGGTCGGCGCCAGTGCGGCACATCCGCCCTGGTCACTATCCACTGGACACACATCGATGAGCGACAAGATCGACGGATATGCAGCGGCTATAACAGCCGTGGCCTCAGTCGAGGGAAACCTCGACACAGTGGCAGACGAGCTTTATCAGTTCGCCCGCGCCATTGACGCCAATGACAGTCTGCGCACCACCCTGGCCGACCGGAGTCTTCCGGCTAGCCGGCGGCTGGGTGTGGTCGAGTCACTGCTGGACGGCAGCGCGAACCCAACCACAATCAACCTGGTCTCGCTAATGGTCGGCGCCGATCGCGGTGGGGCTATATCGGCTGTGGCCGATCGCGTGCTTCAGCGCGCAGCCGATGCCCAGGGCAAACGGGTGGCCGAGGTTCGTAGCGCAATTGCGCTCACCCCAGACCAAGTCGACCGACTTGCCGAGGCTCTGGGTCGAGCCACAGGCAGTGCGGTCGATGTACAGGTCGTAATTGATTCCTCTGTCATGGGCGGCTTGGTCGCGCAGGTCGGAGACACAGTCATCGACGGGTCGGTCAAGACTCGTCTCGAGAAGCTCAAGGAACGGGTCTAGGCAATGGCTGACCTCATCTTCGATACCGCCGATATCACGGCGGCCATCAAGTCAAACCTCGAAGGGTTCGATCCAACAATCGAGTCCGGCACCGTTGGTCGTGTCGTCGAAGTCGGTGACGGAATCGCTCGAGTGTCGGGCCTCCCCAACGCGGCTGTCAACGAACTGCTCGAGTTTCAGAGCGGCGACGTTGGTCTTGCCCTGAACCTCGACGAGGACACCATTGGTGCTGTTGTTCTTGGCGAGATCGCCAAGATCGAAGAGGGCCAACCGGTTAAGGCAACGGGCCGAATTCTGGCAGTGCCAGCCGGTGACGGACTGCTCGGTCGTGTTGTTAACGCTCTTGGCGTACCAATCGACGGCAAGGGTGCGTTGCAGAACGTCACCGATCGCCGGATGGAGATCCAAGCGCCAGGCATCATGGGTCGCCAGCCGGTTGCCGAACCAATGCAGACTGGCGTTAAGGCCATCGACTCCCTTATCCCGATTGGCCGTGGTCAGCGCGAGCTGATCATTGGCGACCGCAAGACCGGCAAAACTACAGTTGCCATCGACACGATCATCAACCAAAAGGGTCTCGGCGTTAAGTGCATTTACGTCGCCATTGGTCAGAAGGCCTCATCAGTTGCTCAAACTGTCGATGTTCTAGAGCGCAACGGCGCCATGGAGTACACCGTGGTCGTTGTGGCCTCGGCTGCGGACCCTGCTCCGTTCAAATACCTCGCTCCATACGCTGGTTGTGCGATGGGTCAGCACTGGATGGATGACGGCGACCATGGCTTGGTTGTCTACGACGACCTCTCCAAACAAGCCGAGGCTTACCGGCAGATGTCGCTGTTGTTGCGCCGCCCACCTGGCCGCGAGGCCTACCCGGGCGACGTGTTCTATCTCCACAGCCGTCTTCTCGAACGTGCGGCCAAGCTCAGCGACGAACTTGGCGCTGGCAGCCTCACCGCTCTGCCGGTAATCGAAACCAAGGCTGGCGATGTCTCGGCTTTCATCCCCACCAACGTGATCTCGATCACCGATGGCCAGATCTTCCTTCAGGACGACCTCTTCAAGTCTGGCGTTAGGCCCGCTATCGACGTCGGTATATCGGTGTCCCGCGTGGGTTCAGCGGCCCAAACCAAGGCAATGAAGAATGCGGTCGGCACCCTCAAGTCCGACCTTCAACAGTTCCGTGAGCTCGAAGCATTCGCGGCGTTTGGTTCGGACCTCGACGCAGTGTCGCAAGCTCAACTCGAGCGTGGCTACAGGCTTATTGAGCTGCTTAAGCAGGGCATTCAGTCACCTATGCCTATGGAAGAGCAGGTTGTTTCGCTTTACGCCGGAACTCGGGGTCACCTCGATGGCGTGAGGGTCGAAGAAGTCGGCCGATTCGAAACCGAACTGCTTGAGCACGTGCGGGAGCGGCATGCCGGTGTTCTGTCTAGCATCCACGATACCGGCACCGCCGATCTCGACCAGCTCGAGAACATCGTGGCTGCGTTCGTCGACGGGTTCGAGTCTGGGCCCGGTGCTGAGGGCATAGAAGTCGATGCAGAAGCCCAGCCAGACGCCGACAACCAGATTGTCGACTCCGATGTGACGCTTCCCGAACGCGACATCCGTCGTCCCGACGGCGAGGGCTGATAACCAATGCCAGGAGGTAAGGAACGAATCCTCAAACGGCGGATCGCCTCGGTCAAGTCGACCAAGAAGATCACTCGTGCGATGGAGCTCATTGCTGCGACGCGTGTTGTCAAGGCAATGGTGCGTGCAAATCAGGCGCGTCCTTACGCCTCCCGCATGACATCGGCTATCGAAGACCTAGCTAGCGGAGGTGCTGGTCTCAGCCACCCACTGCTTCGAAACGCCGACGAGGTTTCGGCTGTCGGTTTTGTGGTAATTACCTCAGACCGCGGTCTGGCCGGACCGTACAACTCGGCGGTTATCAAGGCCGCTGAGCGCGAGATCATGGCCACTCAAACCGAAGGAAAGGGTTACCGCCTAATCCTGATCGGCAAGAAGGCCAGGGACTACTTCACCTTCCGCAACTACGAAGTTGAGGCCTTCTTTGAAGGCATGACCGACACGCCGTCCTACGACGATGCCAAAGAGGTGGCACTTCAGGTTGCCGAAATGTTCACCGATGGCGCATGTGATCAGGTCATTCTTACCTATCAAGAGTTCATCTCAATGGGTACTCAACAAGTAGCGGTACGTCAGTTCCTGCCACTCGAATCGCTTGGCACGATGGCGGCCGAGGGATCAGGTAGCGAAACGGGTCGCGCCGGATACTCGTTCGAACCATCGCCAGAGGGCGTGCTCGAATCGCTCCTTCCTCGTTACATCGAATCACGGTTGTTTTCGGCCCTGCTCGACGCTTCGGCGTCAGAACACGCCAACCGTCAGCGAGCCATGAAGGCAGCAACCGACAACGCCGACGAACTGATCACCAAGCTGAGTCGCGAGCTTTCCCGTGCCCGTCAGGACGCAATCACCACCGAGATTATGGAGATTGTCAGCGGTGCCGAAGCACTTGGCGGCGATGCCGATGTCGACGACGAAATCGAGGGCTCGGTCGAAGTCGACTTTGCTTCGATAGTTGCTGGTTTGACGGCTGCGCCTGAGGTTTCGTCGGCTTCGGCTACCCCCTCCTCTGCGCCTTTCGGCGTTGGCTCACACGAACCCTTGCCAGACAACGCGAGACCGCCCGGCTTCACGATTAAGGGCAACAACGATTCGATGCTCTACCACCGGCCCGATAGCCGCAGCTACAAGGTGACCATCGCTGAAGTCTGGTTCGACACCCCGCAACGGGCTGAAGCCGCCGGTTTCCGCCTCGCCGGTACCCATCCTAAGAACACCTGATGCCAACTCTTTCGAGACGCACCGCCGTCTCAACAACTGATCCACGCCAACGGAGTGCTCATCACCCCGGTTGCCCACGAGGAGAACACCCAACGTTATGACTGCCACAGACGAAGCAACCGATCTTAAGCCTGGCAAGATCGTCTCGATTGCCGGACCGGTAATCGACGTCGAGTTTCCCGCTGGTTCGCTGCCAGAGATCAACACTGCTCTCACCTTCGAGATCACCATTGAGGGCGACACCCAGACTGTTGTGGCCGAGGTTGCTCAACAAATTGGCGATGGTCGCATCCGCGCCGTTGCCATGAAGGCCACTGATGGCCTCACCCGCGGCACGGTTGTTACCAACACCGGGTCCAGTATTCAGGTGCCAGTGGGCGACGTGACCCTCGGACACGTGTGGAATGTTGTTGGCGAACCGCTCGATGTGCCAATCGAGAGCGTGAACGTCACTGAGCGCTGGAGCATTCACCGCCCGCCTCCCTCATTCGATTCCCTCGAGCCATCGTCCACGATGTTCGAAACCGGCATTAAGGTCATCGACCTCCTCACCCCGTACAAAGAGGGCGGCAAAATCGGGCTCTTCGGTGGTGCTGGGGTAGGCAAGACGGTTCTCATCCAGGAGATGATTACTCGCGTCGCCACCAACCACGGTGGCGTATCGGTGTTCGCTGGTGTTGGTGAGCGCACCCGCGAGGGAACCGACCTTTACATCGAAATGGGTGAGGCCAAGATGGGCGCCGGCGAAGACGCCGCAACCGTGCTGTCAAAGGCTGCCCTCGTCTTTGGTCAGATGGATGAGCCTCCCGGCGTGCGGCTCAGAGTCGCTTTGGCCGGCGTAACCATGGCCGAGTACTTCCGAGATGTTCAGGGCCAGGACGTGCTGCTGTTCATCGACAACATTTTCCGGTTCGTGCAAGCTGGCTCTGAGGTGTCAACACTTCTTGGCCGTATGCCGTCGGCCGTTGGCTATCAGCCCACACTTGCCGACGAGATGGGCGAGCTTCAAGAGCGCATCACCTCGACTCAGGGTAAGTCGATCACATCGCTTCAGGCTGTTTACGTGCCAGCTGACGACTACACCGACCCAGCGCCATTCACATCGTTCACCCACTTCGACGGAACCACAGAACTCAGCCGCGATATTGCTGCGTTGGGTATCTACCCCGCGGTCGACCCATTGTCGTCGACGTCAACCATCTTGTCTCCAGAGGTTGTCGGTGAACGCCACTACAACGTGGCCAGAAGAGTGCAGGAGATCCTTCAGCGTTACAAGGAGCTGCAAGACATCATTGCCATTCTTGGCCTCGACGAGCTGTCAGAAGAAGACCGCATCACCGTCGACCGGGCCCGCAAGGTGCAAAAATTCTTGTCGCAGCCAATGTTTGTGGCCGAGGTCTTCACCGGCCAAGAGGGCATATTCACCTCGATCGAAGAAACCATCGACTCCTTCGAAGCCATTGTCAACGGCGATCTCGACGACCTTCCAGAGCAAGCGTTCTACATGGTCGGCAACGCCGAATCGGTACTGGCCAAGGCCCACGAGCTCGAGAAGAACGTCTGAGCTCATGAACGTCGAACTTGTCTCACCAGAGAACGTGCTTTGGTCCGGAGAAGCGACCCAGATCCTCGCGCGCACACTCGACGGCGACATCGCGTTCCTCCCAGGTCATGCGCCCTTCATTGGAGCTCTCGACATTGCCGTGGTCCGAGTCTGGCCAACCGACGGGGAACCAGTCGCCTTTGCGGTGCACGGCGGCTTCGTTGAGGTCAGCGATTCCTCGGTATCGGTTCTGTCCGATGTAGCCGAGTTGGCCAACGAGATCGACGTCGATCGGGCCAAGGCCGCCCAAGAGCGCGCTTCAGCCGCCGTCGCGGCCGACGAGAACGACGCTGCGGCTGCTGCGGCTAACAAGCGAGCCCATGTGCGGCTAGTTGTAGCCGGAGCCACATCAGACGCTCACTGATCGCGCTTCGCGTTACCTCGGCGCTCTGTCACAGAGCCGTGTCGTCAGAGCTGGGGCGCTTGTCGCGCCTCGACGAAGCGGAGAGTCCCGGTGTCGGATAACTCGCGGTAGTAGCAATGGGCTCGAGTTCGCCCGTCGAGATGGTAGGTATGGCAAGCTCGACCTGTGGTGCGCTCGACTAGGTATAGCAACGAGTTCTGTTCGCAGTTGACTCGCGCCTGGACCAGTCGGAGGGTGTCGCCCGATGTTGCACCCTTATGCCAACGCTCCTGTCGAGAAGTGCTGAACAGCACGACATCGCCGGTGGAAAGCGATTCGGCTAAGCCAGCCTCGTCGGTGTAGCCGACGAACAGAACGTCCCGACTGATTGAGTCTTGCAGCACCACTGGCACGACTGCCCGATTAGACCCACCCGCGGCCGTGAGCTTGTTCCAGTCGAGTTGAAGCTTGGTGCTCTGTTCAATGTCGGGCGAAACCATGATGGCCGCAGACTAATAGTCGATTGCCGAATATTGGCGGAGCTTCTTCATGTTGTGTTGGGCCGTGTCTCGACGAATGGTGCCCGACTTCGACCGCATCACCAACGAGTCGGTGATGGCACCCTTGCTGTTGAATCGCACTCCCTTGAGTAGGTCGCCATCGGTGATTCCGGTCGCCGCGAAGAACACATCATCGCTACGGCACAGGTCGTCGGCGTGCAAGACTCGGCCAATCTCGTAGCCAGCAGCAATGGCGGCCTTACGTTCTCTTTCGTTGCGGGGCC
>JAADHX010000104.1:16037-24876 GCA_013151655.1 Actinomycetota bacterium | reverse complement strand
GGGGCGCGGCCCCGGCCTGAGGGGCATCGTGCCCCCAGGATGGAACGCCACGTCGATGCCGTCGCGACCAAGCCTCGCTGGCAGCCAGCGCTGCTCGCATAAGACCCGTCGTGCGGGGGTGGCATTCTTGATCGGGGCAGCTGATGTAGAGAACTGCTTCACCAGATCGGGATGGGCGTCGGCGAACTCGGGCAACACGTACAACTTCAGCTCGAACCCAGACTCCGGGCGACGTCCGAGGGCGTGAAGGATTCTGATTAGGTATTGCTCAGAACCACCGACCTCGCCTGGGCGCAGCCACATCAGGTTCACGCCGACGCGTATCACCCAACCACGCTTTCGTAGATAGCCACGGTCTCGTTCAGATGGCGCGACCATGAGAACCGCTCGGCTTGACCGGGGGCCGCCGCAACCAATGTCCTACGCAACTCGTCATCGGAAACAATCCGCTTGAGGCCAGCAGCAATATCGGGGACTGAGGTTGGATCGACCAGCAGGCCAGCGGCGCCAGCAGTCTCGGCTGTGGCTGTGGTTGAGCTTGTTAAGACTGGCGTCCCCGCGGCTAGGGCCTCGAGCACGGGAAGACCGAAACCTTCGAGCAGGCTCGGGTACGCAAAAGCGGTGGCGTGTTTGTAGAGCGCTCCCAGTTCAGCATCTCCAACACGTCCAACCGCGACCACATGAGCTCGGGCTTCTGGATGCAATCCGTCGAGTGATGCCGCCAACTCATACCGCCACCCGTCTGGCCCGACAATCGCTAGCTGAACGCTGTCGCGCCACAACTCACTGGCCTCGAATGCGGCCAATAGGCGTCCAAGGTTCTTGCGGGGTTCAGCGGTTCCGACCGACAGGATGTACGGCGAGCGAACTCCGAACGATCCGCTGACGCTGCCCGGCCACGAGTGCAGATTCCGACCGCCAAGGTAAACAACTGAGACTTGGTCGGCATCGGCACCGGCACTCGTCGCGTGGTCGGCCGTTGTCTGAGATGAGCAGATGATGTGCGCGGCATCGGAGCTGACTCGTTTCCACATTCGTCGATAGAGCTCGAGAGCGCGGCGGGGAAAGTCTTCGGGGCGACGTAGCCATGCGAGGTCGTGCACGGTCACGACGACGGGCCGGGTAGATGCCGTTGGCGCCATCAGCATTGGCGAGTGGATCAGCCGGGTCTCTGGGCTCGATATATCGGGCCGGCCAGAACGGGCCCATGCTTCGTACAACGCAACCCGAGGCAGTCGAGTCCGTCGCACTTCAACAGGCGACTGGCTTACAGCCTCTTGGGATCTCTTGGCACAGACAGCATCGAGGTCGACGTCCGTGCGTCGTTGCAGGCCACGTAGCAGTTCTAGGGTCGCGACCCCCGTTCCGCCAGGGACGCGATGCCACAATGCCTCAGCTACCACCGTTACTCGAAGCGTTTCCACAGACGACATAGTTACAGACCCTCGGCACCAGCGGTGTTCAGCTGCACAGCCTTCACTGGTTGCGTTCCTAGCCGTGCGAGTGAGACCTAGTCCATTTCGGCTTCGAGCCACTGCGCAGTAGTGGTCAGCCCTTCGACTAAGCCGGTACTTGGAGTCCAGCCACTGATGCTCGTGAGCAGGGAAATGTCGGGACGCCGGCGGGTCGGATCGTCGACGGGGAGGCCTTGGTAATCGATGGGTGAATCGCGGTGCGTAACTTGTTGCACAACCTCGGCCAGCTCAAGCATCGTGTGCTCGGCCGGGTTGCCAACGTTGACCGGTCCGGCGTGGTCGGACCACAAGAGCGCCAAGATACCCTCGATGAGGTCGTCGACGTAACAGAAACTCCTCGTCTGGGTGCCGTCACCAAACACAGTTATGGGCTTGGACGACAGCGACTGGGTCAGGAACGTCGAGACCACTCGGCCGTCGTTGGGTCGCATCCGCGGGCCATACGTGTTGAAGATACGGGCGATGCGAATGTCGACGCCGTGCACGCGGTGGTACGCCATTGTCATTGCCTCGGCGAAGCGTTTTGCTTCGTCGTAGCAACCGCGAACGCCGACAGGGTTTACGTTGCCCCAGTAGCCCTCAGTTTGCGGGTGGACCTCGGGATCGCCATAGACCTCGCTGGTGCTGGCAAGAAAGAACCTCGCACCCTTGTCCTTAGCCAGACCGAGTGCGTTGTGTGTACCAAGACTGCCAACTTTTAGAGTTTGGATGGGTATCTCGAGGTAGTCGATCGGCGACGCTGGCGAGGCGAAATGCAGAACAATGTCGACATCTCCAGGTACCCACAAGTAGTCGGTTACGTCTTGGCGGACGAACTGAAAGTTGTCGGTGCCGACAAGGTGCTCGATGTTGCCAACCCGACCAGTCACGAGGTTGTCTATTGCGACTATCTCGTGATCATCGGCCAATAGAGCGTCGCACAAATGCGAACCAAGAAACCCGGCTCCTCCGGTGATGACAATTCTGCTCATGCTCGGCCGAGTGAACAGATCTCGAATCCTGCCCGTCGGGCGGCCGGAACATCAATCACGTTGCGAGTGTCGTAGATACGCGGAGTGGTCATCAGATCGGCGACTTTGGCCATGTCGAGCCAGCGGAACTCGTCCCACTCGGTGAGCAACACCACGATGTCCGCGCCCTCGACCGCTGTGTAGGCCGAGTCGCTGACGGAAACGTTGTCGAGGTCGGCGTGAATTGCGGGATCGTAGGCCAGTACCTCAGCCCGACGTTCGATCAACCGGTTAATCACTTCGAGGCTTGGCGACTCGCGAAGATCGTCGGTGTTGGCCTTAAACGTCAGGCCCCACACCGCAACCTTCACGCCAGCAAGGTCGCCACCACACATGGCTTCGACCTTGTCGGCCACAAGATCGAACTGGAGCTCATTGGCGTTGATCACACCACGGAGCATTTCGAAGTCGTAGCCGGCGTCCTCTGCAATCTTGACCATGGCGCGAGTGTCCTTAGGGAAACATGACCCACCCCAGCCAGGGCCGGGCTTCAGGAACTTCTCGCCGATCCTCGGGTCTGTGCCCATCCCGAGCACGACATCGTTGATGTTGGCTCCAACCGCTTCGCAAACCGTGGCCATGGCATTGACGAACGACAACTTCGTGGCCAAGAAGGAGTTGGCCGCGTATTTGATGGTCTCAGCTGACGCCGGATCGGTCACGATGACAGGAGCGGTTAGACCTAGGAACAGCGACGCCACCTTCACGGCTGTGTCGCGGTCCTCGGTGCCAATGACGACACGGTCGGGGTGCAAGAAGTCGTGGACGGCCGAACCTTCACGAAGGAACTCGGGGTTCGACACAACCTTGACATCTGGCCGGTTCATGGCCCGTTCGACAACAAAGGTGGAACCCACAGGGACGGTCGATTTGTTGACGACCACGGCACCGGTCGGTAGCACGGGTGCTATCTGGCGCGCCGCGGTCTCGACGTAGGAGAGGTCGGCCGAGCCGTCATCGTCTTGTGGTGTTGGCACGCACAGGTAAGCGAACTCGCAGTCCTTAGCGGCCTCGGCGGCCCCAACCACAAAGCTCAGCTTTCCATCGGCAACCGCGTTGAGCACAAGTTCGTCGAGGCCAGGTTCGAGGATCGGAATCTCGCCTCTTTGCAGGCGGGCGACCTTGTCGGCATCTATGTCGGCGCAGACAACATCGTGGCCGATGTGCGCGAAACACGCGCCGGTCGTTAGGCCGACGTAGCCAGTTCCGATAACTGCGATTCTACTCATGTGGTCTCCTGCGGTCGCCTATCGGCCCGCGCCTGATTCGACACGTTCATTATGACGGTCGTCATGACGTCTACGTCGGCGATTGGTTGATGTCAGATAGCAGTTTGACCAAACACCCAGGGGTACGCCCGCTGGGGCTCGCTTAGGTAGGTACCTACTCAGGTTTTGGCAAAGTGCAATCAAAGGGCCACTCCGACAACACGGCGACCGCAGTGGTTGTAGGACCGACAGCGGTCGTCGTGGGCGGAACCAACTCCTGAGCCGCGACGGTTAGAACCCTCGGCGTTGCCAGTACGGCTGGGGCTTCAGCACCAAGCTCAAGCACGATTTCGTTACCAAAGAGGTCGGGGTCCGAGACGAACTCGATGCTCGTGTCCAGGAACGCAGCCACGAGGTTGGCGGCCTGATGACCACCGAGACCATACCGAATTGTTATCGCCTCGCCGCTGGCTGACCTCGCCGATGTGGCATCGAAACCGAGTTCGGCCAACCCCTCAGAGACACTGGCTCGTTCGGCTCCGAGCACGGGCACGTCCACCCGCTTAGGCACTACGTCGAACGGGCCGATACCTCGGAATATGTCGAGCTGGCCCTCGGCTTCGGCCAGCAGGCCGAGCCGGAACTCGTTGCCGTGTTGTGCTGTATTGGGTAGATCCTGGACGGCTAGCGACATCGTCAACAGGTCTTCGTCTTCGATACCGCCAAACCAAGCGGCTAGATTTCGGCCGTCGCCAACAATGTCGAAGCTATTGGACACCGCTAGCTCGTCGGCTGCTATGTCGAGGACCCCGAAGAGCAATGCTGGGCTGGTTGTTATGTTGCCGGCAACCTGATCGATTGCTTCGCGGGCGAATTCTTGCTGGCGTTCAATCCGGTCGAGATCGGCCCTACCGCTGACATTCTTCCAGTCGCCGTCGCGGTTCTGAGTCTCCATTTTTCGGCTACGCACGAACGCCAGGGCCGCTGTTCCGTCGAGTTCGTGCCAGCCGCCGGTCGCTATATCGAGGCCGGTCTCGCCGTCACGCGATGGACCATCGAAGCACACTGTCACCCCACCGACCTGATCGACGAGCCGCTGAAACGCAGCGATGTCGACTTCGAGGTAATGCTGAATGCCAACGTCGAGACTCTCTTCGACGGTATTGATCAGCCTGGCGACACGATCAGCGTAAGGCTCATCGAAGTTGAACGCGGCATTGATCTTCAGGTTCCTGCCTTTGCCCGAGATCTCAACCTCCAAATCCCGAGGAATCGACAGCAACGTTGCAGCCCCAGTCTCAGGTTCGAGGCGGAGCAACATAATCGTGTCGGCCAAGTTGCTGGTGACATCGCGACCGACGAGGATCGGGTTGTTGGGGTCGACCTCCTCGGCGTTGTCTGATCCAACAATCAGATAGTTCTCAGCCGGACCGGGAGGCTCAGACGGTTCGGTGGTAGTCGATCCGGCTTGGGCAGCCATAGTGGCCGGGTCGATTATCTGAATGTCGGCCGCGGTCAATGGTGCCTCCCCGGGAGCTGCGGTCAATTCAGCAGCAACGTCGATCCGTTGCACGTCGCCAAGTTTCTGGGCCGCGTACCAAACCCCACCGGCACCAATGGCCAGCGCCGAGATCAGCACAACGTTGACACCAATGACGACGCGTTGCCCCCGCGATCGGGTCCAGCGAAGTCGGCGTCGTGTCACTGCGGTTGAACGTATCAGCGACACTGGGCTGTGCAGCGGCACCCAACGACCGCGAAGATGTAACCATGGCAGACGTAATAGATCACATGTGGATCGACGGAGCACTGACACCTGCTGCCGATGCCCGAATTAGTGCAGTTGATCACGCCATCACTGTCGGAGATGGCGTGTTTGAGACCGTTCCCCTGAACAATGGCACGCCTTTCGCGCTCGGTCGACATCTTGCAAGGTTGCGAAGATCGGCGGAACAGGTGGCGCTCGACATTCTTTGGACTGACGCCGAAATTCGCAAAGCAATTGAGAGCGTCGCCGGGACCAGAGACGGTCTGGCCCGACTTCGCATCACCCTCACTGGCGGTGACTCGCCGTTGAGTTCAAGTCGGGGATCTGGCCAGTCCAGGCTCATCATCGCAACCGGGCCGCGCTTGGCCGCCACGTCGACCGCCGATGTGGTTACGGTGCCTTGGACGCGCAACGAACGTGGAGCCCTTGCTGGTGTCAAGAGCACCAGTTATGGCGAAAACGTTCGATCTCTGCGCGTGGCAGTGCGCTCAGGCGCCACCGAGGCCATTATGGCCAACACTCAAGATCAGTTGTGCGAAGGCACCGGATCGAACATCGTGATTGAGTTCCAGGGTCGGCTGGTGACCCCTCCCCTTTCGTCTGGGTGCCTAGCTGGCGTGACCAGACAACTTGTCCTCGAGGTCGCGCTGGAGTCTGGGGCGCCAATCGCTGAGTTCGATGTGCCATTCAGCGCCCTTCGGCACACAACAGAGGCGTTCCTGACGTCGTCAACGCGCGATGTGCAACCAATCGCCACCATCGATGGCAAGGCGTTGCGCTCAGCGCCAGGACCACTGACGTCTCCAATCGCAGCTGCCTTTGCGCGGCTTAGGTCGTCGAAGACCGATCCATAACATCGAGCCATCAGCGTCGCCAAGGCGCTACGTTTCGCCTATGCCAAACCCCGCAGCAGAACTTGTTGCCAAACTTCCTAACCCGATTCGGTCGCGTCTCCGCGGCCTGGTCCGAGGCGCTCCCTCGCTCGAAGAGAACACTCGGAGAGAGCACGATTGGACCGATACGAACAGTGCAACTCAGGAGGCGTCTTCACCCACCGACGACCGCCTGACCGAATCCGATATCCACGCTGCCTACCGCCTGTTTCACGGCCGACCCGCTGACCCGGAAGGCTTGAAGTTCTTCTCCAACCACATCGGATCGTGGTCGGTGCGAGACGTACTCCCCTACTTCGCCCATTCCGATGAGTTTCGGCAAAGCGAGACGTTCCGATTACTACTTGGTGGCGTCGCTGGCGAAGGCCTTACTGTTGTCGAGCGAGGTGACCACAAGCTGCTAGTTCCCGACGGCGACGCGGCCGTTGGCGAAGTCCTCAAAAAGTCGGGAACCTACGAACCCCACGTACTGGCCGCGTTAGACCAATACTTGAAGCCCGGCCACACGGTCATCGACTGCGGCGCCAACATTGGTGTCATATCGTTCTACGCAGCAGCAATCGTCGGCTCGACTGGCCGCGTTGTTGCGGTGGAAGCACTGTCGGACAACGCTCGCCTGTTGCGAATCAGTGCTGCTCTCAACGGCTTCGACCACGTTGAGGTTCACAACGCCGCAGTTGGAGACCGGCCCGGCTCTTTGGTCATAGATACGGCCGCAGGCAGCAACGGAATCGTCGGCGGGCGCCTCGATGAGTTGATACACACATCCGATCCTGCTGTGCTCGCCGTTAGGACGGTTTGCCCCACTCTGACGCTCGATTCGCTGGCCGACTCACTTGATCGAGTAGATCTAATCAAACTCGATGTCGAAGGCGCCGAGGGTCTTGCTGTCGCCGGAGGGATGAAACTGCTCGAACGCGATCTTCCAGTCGTGTTGCTTGAATACTCGCCCGCGCTCCTATCGCGGGTGTCATCGATCGAAGGAGCCGACTTGTTGAAGTGGTTCGGGACGATGAGCTACACCATCACCATCGTCGACTCCGATCTGGGGCCAGAAGTCGAGACTCGCGACGTTGGTGTCCACGGGCCAGACACGGCCTTGGCCAGGTCTGGGCGGGACCACCTCGATCTGTGTCTCATCGCTCGACGTGGCTAAAGTCCGGCGATAAGACCGATCGACTCCGACCGCGGCAGTACTGTCGTACACCGTGAGCGAACAAGTTGACCACCAGGCGCTCGATGCGCAGCGCCATGCCAGCTACCTGGACCACACACAGAGGGCGTCCGACGCTGCCGGCTCGCCGAGGCCCGGTCGCACCGGTATGGCGAAACGAGTTATCAGGCGTCTCGCAGATGCTGCATCGCCTCGCCAAGCGGAGTTCAACGTCGAGACCAGCGCTGCTCTTAGCGACCTTCAAGACCTAGTGTCACGGTTCGACCTTCGCATATCGGGCCTCGAGGAAAACTCGACAAAGTTATGGGCTGCTGTCGGACCATCGGGAGGCGACAATGCCACCCGAGCGCTGTTTGCCTCGCATGATCTAGTCCTCGAAGACCTTTCCGATCAGGTCACGTCGATGACGAGGTCCATTGAAGAACTGGCAGTCTTTGCGAGCCAAACCGGCGAAGTCTCCGAGGCCATTGACGAGTTCAAGGCGAACAGCACGGCGGGCCTGGACGAACTTAAGGCGAACACCACAGCGAGCCTGGACGAACTTAAGGCGAACCTCCACTCAAGAATCAGTGATTCGAACAGAATGCTTGAATCGGCGGTCGGTTCTACAAGCGACGATGTGCAGCGGATTCGTGGCGAAGTCGCAAACAACAGGGCCCACGTTGAGATCCTGCTTCACGAGTTCCGAGCCGAGCCCGAGATGGTCTCGCGTACTGCCGCTGAAGCCCATGAAATCCGAATCTCAGAGGTATACGCCCGCTTCGAGGATCGCTTCCGCGGGTCTCGCGAACACGTCTTATCGCTGCTCAAGGATTACGAATCCGATCTCGCGCGTTTAGGAAAGTACGGGCGAGTACTCGATATTGGTTCGGGTCGGGGCGAGTTCCTCGAGCTGTTGGCCGGCGAAGGGATCGACGCCTACGGCGTAGATTCGAGTGCGACGTTCGTCGATCACACAACAAAACGCGACCTGCACGTGATTCATGGCGACGCCCTCGATCACTTATCGAACGTGCCCCCAGGAAGCCTCGGCGCGGTTACAGGCATCCACATCGCCGAGCACATCCCTATTCCCACCCTGATCGAGCTTCTCGACCGCTGCATCCTCGCTCTGGCTCCGGGCGGGCGGGTTCTGTTCGAAACCCCCAACCCAACCAACCTGTTGGTCGGAGCGGCAAACTTCTATCTCGACCCGACTCACCTGCGGCCGCTACATCCCGATCTGCTCGGATTTCTAGTCGCTGATCGAGGTTTCGTCGATGTCGAGATCAGGTATCTCCACCCTGGGCGCCCAGATTTAGCCGAACTGGA
>JAADHX010000104.1:0-16032 GCA_013151655.1 Actinomycetota bacterium | reverse complement strand
CTGGACGACGATTCCACAACCGATGTCGAACGGTCGATTCGTTGGGCAATGTTCGGCCCTCAGGATGTAGCCGTTTTGGCAACAAAGCCCGGCGCCGGCAGCGATTGAGATGCGCATTGGGGTGGCCAAGCCAGATTGGGGAATCGAAGGTGGATTCGAGATTCTCCTTGGACGTGTAGTTACCCACCTTGAAGCCAGTGGTCACAGCGTCTCTCTCTTGAGTGTCCCTGGGGCGCCGCCAGATCACGTGATTGCAGGCAAGGAGATCGACGACGCGGAGTGGGCCGACGCGCCAGATGTGTACTCCTATGAGTCGCTATTGGACCGATTCAGTCAGGTTGACGCATCAGCGTTCGACCTTGTGATCACAACTCAACCAGCCAGTTGGGCCGTAGAGCACCCTCGTAAACTTGCGATCTTCTATCACCATCACCGAGTCTTCTACGACTTGGCCGACAAGTTTGCGTCAATCAACGGGGTCGACCGCGAGCAATACGACGAAGCATGCCAACGAGTCTGGTCTTTTGATCGCAAGTATGTGCCATCGATTAGCCAATTCTTGGCGCCGTCTCGTACCGTGGCGGACCGCCTGGTCAACTATTGGAACGTGGCGCCGGAGATCATCACCCAGTTTCACGCCGGTCCGATCTCGGGAGTGACATCGCGGCGCGGTGAGGCCGCTACCGACAAACGATCCACCGCCCATCGCAGCGAAATTCTCTGTGTGAGCCGCAACGAGTTCACCAAACGTACAGAGATGTTTGTCGCTGCTGCACACTGTGGGTTCGGTGCTCCAGCGACGCTGGTTGGCTCCGGAGGCCAACTGGGCGCCGTTCGTCGCTGGGCTGCCGAGAAAGCGGCTGGGCTCGATGTGGCTGCTCGTCCATGGGAACGAAGCGGCACCCAAGAACGCGTCGAAGTCGTCGTGCCATCGGATCCGGTCAACATTGTCGGACGTCTAAGCGACGACGAGTTGCTCCGACGCTACGAGAACGCCAAGTGTCTAGTCGCGCCTGCTTACAACGAGGATTATGGACTTACTGCTCTTGAAGCGTTCACCCACGGCGTTCCCGTAGTGGTGTGTTCCGACGGAGGCGGATTGGCAGAGTTCGTCGATGATGGCGTCAACGGTCTCGTTGCCGAGCCTGAACCCGAAGCCATCGCTGCGGCTGTCCGGTCAATCACCGCTAGTGAGTCGCTCGCAGACTCGCTGAGCGCAGGTGCGTTGGCAACAGCTGCGGAGTTCACCTGGGAACGAGCCCACTCCCAACTCGATGACGCCCTGGCCGCGACAGTGAACGCCTCATGAAGATTGGAGTCATTGCCCCTGCTCCGGTCCCGTACGGACGAGGTGGCTACGAGCGACATTGGTCAGGGTTTGTCAACCATGTCAACAACGAGACGTCGCATCAAGCCGAGCTGATCAAGATCCCGTTCCCCGAAACGAACCTGCACGAAGTAATGGACGGGTACCGCAAACATGTGGCGTTGGATCTATCGGGTTTCGAAATCGTCTTCTCTGGCAAATACCCGGGCTGGATGGTCGAGCACCCGAATCACCACGTGTACATGTCTCATGTTCTTCGGGGCCTGTACGACACCTACCCCAGTTCTTTTCCGTTGGAGGTCGGCGATCCGTCATCTGTGGACCTGGTGGAACGCCTCGATCGTGTTGGCAACGATCGATCCGAGATCGACGCAGTATTTGCGATCTACGACGAAGCGCTGGCTCGTCTCGGGCCAAACCATCCGCTGTTTGGTTACCCAGGACCGTTTGCTCGCAAACTCGTGCACTCGCTCGATCGCATCGGGCTATCGACGAAGGCAATCCGCCGCCACACTGCAGTAGCTCAAGTCGTTGCCGATCGCCCTGGGTACTTTCCGGCTGATGCTGCCGTGAACATCATCCATCCTCCGACGGATCTACCTCTTGTTGTTGGAACCGGCCCTGGCGGGTACCTATTCAGCATCAGCAGGCTCGACAAACCCAAACGTCTCGACCTACTCATCGAGGCGTTCATGGAAACAGACGTCGAGGTCGAGTTTCGAATCGCTGGCAGCGGCCCAGAAGACGAAGCACTCAAGGCCCTCGCTAAGGGGGATCGCCGGATCGTCTTCCTCGGGTTCGTTCCTGACAAACAACTCCCGGACCTGTACGCGAGTGCGATCGCAGTGCCTTTCATTCCAAAGGATGAGGACTTTGGGCTTATCACCCTCGAAGCCCTCCAAAGTTCGACGCCAGTCATCACCACAACCGATTCGGGCGGTCCAACCGAAGTAGTCGAGGACGGTCTCAACGGGTGGGTGGTGGAGCCCACAACCTCAGCCTTGGCCACAGCCATGACCGAGGCCTGTCAGAGGCCGGATCGATCGCGCTCACTCGGCTTGGCCGGCCTCGGCCGATTGGCCGACGTCAACTGGGGCGTGGCTACTCGTCTACTCGTTCGCCCGTCGCCCGCTGCTAGCCAACGAGTCACGAAACAAACCAGTCAGCTGCCACCGCGGCGCAACAAACCTCAACTGCTGGCGCTGAACACGTTCACGGCCCACGACCCTCGCGGTGGTGGGCAGTTGCGGGCGTTCCATCTCGGCCGAGGGTTGGCGAAACACTTCGATGTTCACCTTTTGTCTCTAGCAGAGTCACATGTACCGCTTTCGGTGACCACGTCGAGCCCTGGATTTACCGAAACCGCGGTGCCGCGCAGTCAAGAGCATGCAGTTTTTGAAGGCGAGATGGGGGCCAAGATCGGAATCCCCGTCAACGACATCTATGGAGGCCTTGGGCTGCACTTGTCGCCCGAGTACCTCCGCCAACTTCGCGAGCTCACAGCCACTAGCGATGCCATCATCTTGTCGCATCCCTACATGGAGCCAGCGCTCGGCTTAGCTGGCGTTGAGCTGCCGGTTATCTATGATGCCTACAACGTGGAGGCTCGGCTCAAAGATTCAATGTTTCCACCGGGTCATGAGGCCGATCGGGCGGTGCAGGAGACACGAAACTTGGAAGCCGCCACCCTCGACCGGGCATCGTTGGTGGGTGCGTGTTCGGCCGAAGATGCCATGATGTTCGGCGCTGTTTACGGCGAGACTCCTCCAATTGCGGTGGTGCCCAACGGAGCCGACATCGAGGCGATTCCTTTTGTCGATGGTCCAACCCGGATCGCCAATCGGCGTCGCTGGCTGAAGTCAATGCAGGCGAGCCCCGAACAGCGCGTGGGAATCTTCCTGGCCAGTTGGCACCAGCCGAACCTCGACGCCGCTGCGGCCCTTCATGAGATTGCGGCTTCGGACTCTCGACTGCTCTTCTTGATGGTCGGAAGTCACTGCGACTACTTCAGAGGCAAAACGCTGCCCGACAACGTCGTTCAGCTCGGGCTCATCGGCGCGGCAACGAAACGAGCCCTGTTGGCGGTGGCCGACATCGGTCTGAACCCCATGGAAACGGGAAGCGGCACGAATCTCAAGATGGTCGAATATTTGGCCAGCGGGATGGTTCCACTAACGACACCCATTGGCGCTCGAGGTCTACCGAACGCCGAAGGTTTGTTCGCCGTTGCCGAGATGGACGATTTCGCAGCCGAGCTAACTCGCATCGTCGAAGTCGATCACGATGATGCGAGCCGTGTGGCGCAGGCTTCGAGAGCCCGCAAACTTGTGGAGGACAGATTCAGCTGGCCCAAGATCGCGGCGAACTTCGCGCGTCGCATCGAAGAAGTCGTCTTCTAATCGCAGTGTTGGAACGGTGCGACCTCAAACTCCGTAGTCGTGCTCCACGATTGGTCCAAACTCGCCTGAGAGCCGCGCTAGCCCCCGGTAGTTAGTTCCGGGGCCCACGACCGAGAACGGAATGATTCGGCCGAGCTTGTCGAAGGTGTGCAGGCCTTCGCGGTCGAGGATTTCGGTGGCAATTAGATAACTGCCAGGGTTGATCCCGAGTGAAGGCACTTGAAAGTCAATATAGCTCTGGCCCCTGGCCACCGTTCCCAAATCGATGTGACCCCTTGTTGTCGCTCCACCCACGTGTATGCCGTTCTCGTGGAAGATGTCGAATGAGATGACAGGCTCGATTATCGGCTCGACTGCGTCCAACCAGACCCGAAAGATGAGGCCTTCTCCGGTGGTCGCCTGCGGAAGCCGCGTCCAATCTTCACGGTGCAAGGCATCGATGTGGACGACGCGAATCTCTCCAGAACCCTGATGGTCGAGCTCCAGCTCTCGCGCAGCATCTCGTTCGACTACTTCAGCGGAGCGCCGGTCGGCCTCGCTCGCGTTGACCTTCGCTAGGTAGGCCTGGCACACCTCAGAGGCCCGTCCGATCTCCATGAGTTCGCCGTGGTCGAGCCAGGCAACTGTTTCACACATGCTCTCTACGAGCCCGAGCGAGTGCGAAACGAACACAATCGTCACACCTTCGCGTCTGAGCTTGTACATGTGCTCCAGACACTGGCGTTGGAATGCTTCGTCGCCAACCGCCATCACTTCGTCGACCAGCAGGATTTCTGGGTTTACATGCACCGAAACCGCGAACCCGAGGCGAACAAACATGCCGCTCGAGTACACCTTGACCGGCTGGTCGATGAACTCGTGAAGCCCCGAGAAGTCGACGATCGCTTCGATGTTGGCCGCCATTTCTTTCTTGGGTATCCCAAGCATCGCTCCGTTGAGGTAGACGTTCTCGCGCCCGGTCAGTTCGGGGTGAAACCCCGACCCAAGTTCGAGCAACGCCGAAATTCGACCCGATGTGGTTACTGATCCAGAAGATGGCTGGTGTATCCCGGCCATGAGCCGCAGAAGCGTCGACTTGCCTGACCCGTTGTGGCCAATGAGTCCGAACGTCGATCCCGCCGGAATATCCAACGAAACCCCATTGACCGCTTTGAATCCGCGCTCAGAGTTTCGGCGGCGGCGCGATGTGAACAACTCCTTGATAGAGGTAGCACGATCCTCCTGGAGCAGGAATCGTTTCGTTACGTTCTCCACGCGGATAGCCGGGGCGTTTACCGGCGAGTCGGTCATCTCAGAGCTCCTCGGCGATATCGACGGATTTGCGGACAAAGAACGTCCAGCCAGCCAGGAAGACCGTCACCGATACTGCTCCTATGAACGCCAACCGGCCCCACGAAACGTCACCGAAGTAGACCGCATCGCGGCTGGCCTCAATGAAGTGGAACATCGGATTGAGCTCCATCAGATCGAGCAGGGGTAGCCCCCAGTGCTCCTCGGGAATGATGCTGGGTGGATAGACGATCGGCACCAGGAAAAACACGATGTTCAGTACAACCCCAACGAGGTAACGCACATCGCGAAAATACGCGTTGGCGATACTCACAAAGAACCCGATGCCAAGCCCAACGAGCATTGCGCACAACATCACGTACGGCAACGTCAGCATGGCCCACGACACGTTGCCTATTCCGATCATGATGGCTAACAGAATCCCGGCCTCGATCAACGACTGCACAACCGCAGAGGCTGCACCGCCAAAGATGGCCGCGTCGGCAGGGAACTGGATTTTGCGCAGCAGGTCGGCAACATTCTGAAGCCAATCCATTGGACCGTTGACCATCGCCGCGAAGAGGGCCCAGACGACGAGCCCGCTAAACAGGTAGAGAGCGAAAACGTTGCTTCCATCGCCAGCTGGCGGAGCCTGGGCTCGCAAGAACACGCTGAACACCAGCGAGTAGATCATGATCGTCGTCAGTGGGTTTATCAGCGACCACAGCCATCCGAGCAGGCTGCGCCGATATCGAGCCTTCAACTCCCGTTGGGCAAAGTTTACGACCAAAGGACGATGGGCCCAGATGGTCTCGATTTGCGACATACAGCGTCCAGTGCGGTTCGTGTTGTGTACCGAAAGCGAGAATACCGACCCAGGGGTCGGTGGCCGCGACTCTTCGTCTAGATAGATGCGACTATTTCGCCAATCGAATGTTCAAGAGTTTCGAGGTAGTGCGGGAGCTGATGATCCATGCTGCGAAGCACGGTGTTGTCCATAACCGAGTATCTGGGACGCCGTGCAAGGCGCGGTGGGTTGAGGTCGTGGGTCGAGATCCTCGATACGAGCGCCGGATCAATCCCAGCTGCGTACAGGATCGCCTGCACGTAGCCGAACCATGAGGTGTAGCCCTCGTTGGTTGCGTGCACGATGCCAGTTATCCCCTCATCAGCGATCCACAAGAGGGTGTCGGCCAGGTCTGAGGTGAAGGTCGGTGAGCCGATCTGGTCGTCGACGAACTTCATTTCGGCTCCCGACAGACCCATCGAAAGCACTGTCTTGACTATGTTCGGGCCGTGGATACCGGCTAGCCAAGCGGTCCTGACGATGGTGTCGTTCGGTCGGAGTTCGGACTCACCAGCCAACTTTGAAGCCCCGTAGATCGACCTTGGATCCGGGGCATCCCACTCGTGCCATGGGTGGTCAGGGCCCTCGGGTTCGCCGGAGAAAACGTAGTCGGTCGAGATTGTTATCAACCGAGCACCTACGACGTCGGCAGCTTCGACCATCCACCGAGTTGCCAATCCGTTCGTCGTGAACGCTCGATCGGGTTCGCTTTCGCACGAGTCGACCGCCGTCATGGCCGCAGTGTGGATTACGACCTCGGGCTTATGGGTGTAGAGGCACGCCAGGACGGCGTCGCGGTCGGTGATGTCGAGATCTTGACGCGAAATGAGCACTGCTTCTGGAGCTCGGATCGCCAAATCACGACCAAGTTGGCCGTTGGCTCCGGTGATGAGCAGCTTCTTCATGGCCTACGAGTCTGCCACCAGTCGACGTTGTCGCGATACCAAACAACAGTCAGCGCGAGGCCTTCATCGACTGAAACCTGAGGCTCCCAACCGAGCGAGGCGATCTTGTCGAGGCTGATCGAGTAACGCTGATCGTGTCCAAGCCTGTCGGGTACATGCTCGACAAGCGACTCGTCGGCGTCGCATAACTCGAGCAGGCGCCACGTCAACTCGCGATTCGTTAGTTCGGCCGAGCCACCGATGTTGTAGATCTCGCCTGCCTCACCACGCTGAACGACCGCTTCAACAGCAGCGCAATGGTCAGACACGTAGAGCCAGTCTCTGATGTTGGACCCGTCTCCGTAGAGCGGCACCGAGCGGCCCCGCATCAGGTTCGTGACAAATAGCGGAATGAGTTTTTCGGGATACTGAAACGGCCCGTAGTTATTCGAAGCTCTGGTAACCGACACGTTGAGCCCGAAGGTGTTGTGGTAGCCGAGCGCGATCAGATCGGAGCCCGCCTTCGATGCGCTGTATGGCGAGCTTGGTTCGAGCAGGTCGGTCTCGACGAACGAACCATCAATACGAGAGCCATAAACCTCATCGGTCGAGACGTGGACGAAACGCTCGACGTCGGACTTGGTTGCGACGTCACACAAGACGTTGGTGCCGAGGCAGTTTGTCTTGATGAAGGCGTCTGGATCGACAATCGAGCGGTCGACGTGCGATTCGGCTGCGAAGTTCACGACCCGCTGATGACCGGGCATGACTTCTTCGACAAGATCGCGGTCGCAAATGTCGCCCTTGATGAAGTGGACCCTGCTGATGTCCGTGCCCTCAGGAGCAAGGATGTCAGCGATGGTGTCGGTGCCGCCCGCGTACGTGAGCGAGTCGAGAATCGTCACATGGACGTCGGAGGTGGCTAAGACATGGCGTACGTAGTTTGACCCAATGAACCCAGCCGCTCCAGTAACAAGAACTTTTGTCATACGCGAAGCCCCGCGTGCGGTTGCCACATCGGCTCGATCTCGTCGCGTTTGGGGTTGGCTCGGTCGCGGTCGGACATCATCGGATCGGCGACGCTCCAGTCGGCGTTGATCTGTGGGTCGTCCCAAGCAACCCCGCATTCGTCGGCAGGGTTGTAGTAGCCGTCGACGAGGTAAGTGATGGTTAGGTCCGTCAGGGCCGCGAAGCCATGAGCCACCCCGGGTGGGATGTAGAGGCCACCGTGATCATCGCCACCTAGGTCGAATTCTTGGGTTATTCCATCGGTCTCAGACCCACGGCGAAGGTCGTGCAGGACAACGCGAGCGGTTCCGAACGGCACGTACCAATAATCGCTTTGATGCAGGTGGTAGTGCAGCCCAACTAACGATCCGGCCGTACGATCGGCCCGGTTGGACTGGATCATCTCGCGACCGCCGCCCGGTATCCAGTTACGTCGAAACGTCTCTACGAACAACCCGCGGTCGTCACAATGAACCGTAGGTTTGATGATGTAAACGCCGTCGATCAGGTCCGAGGCCGACACATGAGCCATGTGAAGGTTTGTCGACCACGCCAACTATCAGTTGCGTACACGGGCTGAGACCACGTCTCCAACAGAGATCGTGTGCCTCCCGGCGGCGGTTTCGACAACTAGACGACCATCAGCATCGATATCGATCGCCAAACCCCCGATGCTCTCGCCATCGGTAACGACCTCGATGTCACGGCCGATGACAGCCGATACCCCGAAGAGTTCGCCCCGCAGCCATTCGGCACCGTCCGCCTGTGCGAGACGAGTGAGAATCAATTCGAGTTCACGCAGCGTCGCCTTGGCCATTTCGGTGGGGCTTACTCGCTGGTCGGTGATCTCATCGAGCGCAACGACCGACCGACCGAGCGCGGCCGCTCGCTCGGGGACGGGCCGCAAGTTGAGCCCAACTCCTACCACGACACCGAGGACCTTGGTGCCGCGGGTCACAGTTTCGCCGAGCACTCCCGCAAGCTTTGGCAAGGTGCCGTCGCTGAGAACAGGCCCAACAATATCGTTTGGCCACTTCAACGCAACGTCGGCGCCAGAGGTGACACAAGCACGCAGCGCTGCAAACCCGAGACACGACGCCATCTGCTGGGCATGACTTGCAACTTCGTCCTGCTGGCCTGCGGGGAATAGCACCGACATCATCAGCCCAGACCCAGGGGGAGCATCCCAGCTGCGATCGCGTCGCCCCCGGCCAGCACTTTGAAACCCGGTTCGTACCGCGAGAAAGGTGCGCTCGCCAGCCCTGGCCAGGCCGACAAGATCAGCGTTTGTGGACCCCGTCTCGGCTAGTTCGACCAGCCGGAACCGAGTGCCTTTCAGGTCAGAAGCAGAGCTATCAGCGAGCATGGCCGAGAATAACATCATCGATGTCCTGACTCGACTTGCCCCGATTCTCTCGAACGATATTCGGCGAGCTGCGCTGCATCTGGCAAACTGGTTCACTGCTGTGGCCGGGTACGGCCGGTCATTTTACGAGGTTCAATGTTCTCCAAAGTTCTAATCGCCAACCGAGGCGAGATCGCGGTTCGGGTCATTCGGGCCTGCCGCGAACTCGGCATTGCTTCAGTCGCCGTTTATAGCGAACTCGATCGCGAAGCACTCCATACTCGCCTGGCCGATGAGGCTTATGCGTTGGGCGGCCAAACCGCGGCCGAGAGCTACCTCAACACCGACGCCATTCTCGACATTGTCCAAATGAGCGGAGCCGATGCAGTGCACCCCGGCTACGGCTTCTTCTCCGAGAACGCCGACTTTGCCCGCACCATCACCGATCGCGGCGTGGCATTCATAGGGCCAGGCCCCGAGGCCATCGAGGTGATGGGCGACAAGATCTCCGCCCGTCTAGCCGCCGAACGGGTCGGCGTTCACGGTGTTCCAGGCGTGACCGAGCTCATCACCGACCCAGCTCAAGTGGTCGACTTCGGCAACGAGGTCGGCTGGCCAGTAGCCATCAAGGCGGCTTACGGCGGCGGTGGCCGGGGCATGAAGGTTGTAGGCAGCGGCGACGAAGCTGCGGCTGCGATGGAGTCGGCCCAACGCGAAGCCCTCGCCTATTTCGGGCGCGACGAGATCTACATGGAGCGTTACCTCACCGCGCCACGCCACGTCGAAGTTCAGATCGTCGCCGATGACCACGGCAACTGTGTGTACCTCGGCACCCGCGACTGCTCGGCCCAACGTCGCCACCAAAAGCTAATCGAGGAGGCACCGGCCGCTGGCATCGACGACGCCATTCTCGCCGAGATGGGTCAGGCGGCCGTCGCCGTCGCCAAGGGTTGCGACTACGTGAACGCTGGCACGGTCGAGTTCCTGTACGAAGACGGTGGTTTCTACTACCTCGAGATGAACACTCGCCTACAGGTCGAGCATCCAGTCACCGAACTTGTGACCGGAGTCGATCTGGTCGAACTACAGCTACGCATCGCTGCCGGCGAAGAACTGCCGTTCGGCCAAGACGACGTGGTCATCAACGGTCACGCCATCGAGATCCGGATCAACGCAGAAGACCCAGCCGAGGGCGCCTTTCTCCCCTCCCCCGGGACAATCACCAAGTTCATAGCTCCAGACGGATACGGCACCAGGTTCGACACCGGATACGAAGCCGGCGATGAGATCTCGCAGTACTACGACAACCTGGTCGGCAAACTCATTGTTTGGGGTCGCAACCGCGACATTGCTATTGGAAGAGCCAAGAGGGCACTTGGTGAGCTAGTCATCGAAGGCGTTGCCACCACCAAACCGGCCGACATGGCCATCCTCGAACACGACGACTTCGTAAACCTGAGGCACTCCACCAAGTGGGTTGAGGAAACACTCGACCTTACGGGCATCAGGGGCGCCCAAGCATCGCCGCCAGACGAAGATGGCCTTGTTCGGCGCGAAACCACAGTCGAGGTAAACGGCAAACGTTTCGCCGTGACCGCATGGGTTCCCGAGTCGGGAGCCACGGCCGGTTCAGCACCAAAGAAGCGCCAACGTGGCGGCGATTCGGGCGGCGGGTCCGCTGGTTCTGGCAAGGTCGCCGTGCCGATGCAGGGCACCATCGTCAAAGTGGAAGTAGCTGTCGGCGACACCGTCGAAACAGATCAGACGCTCGTTGTTCTCGAAGCCATGAAAATGGAAAACAACATCGGGGCCGACAAGGCCGGCACAGTGACAGAGATAAAAGTAGCCGTCGGCGACACCGTCGGTGCTGGCGATGTAGTAGTGATTATCGACTGATGACTGATTCAAAGAGCTTCGATCCACTCGACTTCCCCGACCGCATCAATATCGGGTGCGGATTCGACCACCGCGATGGCTACTTGAATGTCGACTTCCAGGACTTCCACGACCCAGACCTGGTGGCCGATGTCCGCGACCTTGCGATGCTGCCATCAGATCACTACACCGAAATCGTGGCTCAGGACGTGCTCGAACACCTCGAACGAGCCGAAGTCGATCCAGCGCTAGTCGAGTGGGCTCGTCTCCTAAAGACCGGCGGACAGATCTTTCTGAGGGTCCCCGACATCATGGGCGTTGCGAGGCTCATCGCAAGAGAGGCCACCGTAGAGCATCACAGAACAATGCTTCACGCTCTATTCGGTACGCAGGCCTACAACGGCGACTACCACCACGCCAGCTTCACCGAGCTGACCCTTCGCCGTTCTCTACACGACGCCGGTTTCGAAATATCGGACCTACGGCCTCGCGATCAATGGATGATCGACTGCGTTGCCACCAAGAGCGACACCCTCGATCCAGGACCGCTTCCGTTGCTCAGCCTTGAGCCAGAAGTCCTTGCTCCGGATCAGTCTGAACCGAGCGAAGATGCGAGCCCAGACGACACCCCGAAATCAACGACGACCGACGCAATCGCCGAACGATTCGAGTCGGCCGCGACCGCTCTGTCACGCCGCGTACCGGACGATTTCAAGGACAAGGCCAGAGGGGCACTGCGATCAGGGCGCGACCGCTTTGAAAAGCTGCGCAAGCGGTAGCCACTCTGGCCAGCTCGTCCGACCAGGCTCTGAGCTCACAAATCACTGCTGAATCCGCGACCGAATGGGCCGACGCGTAAAGCGTGAAAGGAATTATTCTTGCGGGCGGTTCGGGCACGCGTCTGTACCCACTTACCTCAGTGGCCAGCAAACAGCTACAGCCCGTTTACGACAAGCCAATGGTGTTCTATCCGTTGGCCACGCTGATGCTCGCTGGTATCGACCAGATCCTGATCATCTCGACCCCGCACGACCTGCCCCGTTTCAAAGAGCTCCTCGGTAGCGGATCTCAGTGGGGAATCAACCTCGAATATGCGATGCAACCGAGCCCAGCTGGCATCGCTCAAGCCTTTCTAATCGGCGAGGGGTTCTTGGCTGGCGGCTCGGCCACGCTCATTCTGGGCGACAACATCTTTTACGGCCGGATCGGCCTCGACCACATCGTCGAACAACATAGGTCTGGTGCTGTCATTTTTGGATACCCAGTTGATGACCCGGAACGGTACGGAATCGTCGAGTTCGATCACGCCGGAACCGTTGTTTCCCTTGAGGAAAAACCGGTCGATCCGAAGTCGAACCTAGCTATCCCTGGGTTGTACGTATACGACGGCGACGTCGTAGAGCGAGCCAGGCGATTGGCACCCAGTGCTCGGAATGAACTCGAAATAACCGATCTGAACCGCTCGTACCTCGCCGACGGTCAGCTCACAGCCAAGCGGCTCGGGCGCGGCGTCGCCTGGCTCGACTCCGGAACTCAGGAATCGCTCTTAGAGTCGTCGAACTTCATAGCGACCATCGAGAGGCGGCAAGGTCTCAAGATTGCTTGCCTTGAAGAAGTCGCATTTAGGCGCGGGTTCATCGACCACCAAGGCCTACGCGAGGCCGCAGAGCGCATGCCGAAGAGTCCCTATCGGACCTACGTCGAATCGGTGCTTGTCGAATCAGACACCAGCTCGAAGCTGGCCTCCGTCGACTAGGCGAGTCGATCGAAGTTACTCTGCAGCTTCGATCAGTGACTCCGACAGTGTCGGATACACGAATAGACAATCCTGGATGTCTTGCACCTTGAGGTGTGAGTTGACAGCCAGCGCCACGACTGAAATGAGTTCTGCCGCATGGCGCCCAACGATGGATCCGCCGAGCACAACGCCTGTGTGGGGATCGGAAATGATCTTCACGAACCCGCGTGGATCGTCATTGATTAGCGCCTTCGCATTCGATGAAAACGGTACTTTGGTGACACGAATCTTGCGGCCATCGGCGAAGGCCTCCGCTTCGGCCAACCCGACATCGGCTATCTCGGGTTCGGTGAAGATGGCCGAAGCCGCCTTGTCATAGTCGATGTGACGATGATCTCGCCCGGCATGTAGACCCATCAGATGTTCCGCAATTTTGCGGCCCTGAATACTGGCTACTGAGGACAGAGGAAGTCGCCCACTGATGTCACCAGCGGCATAAATGTGTGGAACCGAAGACACCAGGTTGTGGTCGACGTCGACATACCCCCACTCGTTCAGCTGAACCCCAGCCGTCTCCAACCCAAGGTTGTCTGAGTTGGGGACCGAACCAATTGCAAGCAAGGCGTGACTGCCCTTCGCAACCCGCCCATCAGAACAGATCACCGTCACCTCGTCGCCGCTGCGCTCGATCGCAGTGGCCCTCGCCCCCTTGAACAGCTGTACCCCTCGACGCATGAAATCGGCCTCAAGCACAGCCGCGGCCTCAGGATCCTTGTCTGGGAGAACCTGCTGACGGCTAACAATCAAAGTGACATCGGCGCCGAGACTCGAAAACATGTGCACAAACTCGACACCCGTCACCCCAGAGCCAACCACGACGAGGTGACTAGGAAAGGTCTTAGGCGGGTAGGCGTCCCGAGTCGACAAGATCCTGTCGCCATCGAGGTGGGCCCAGTCCGGAACTCTGGGGCGAGAACCTGTACTCAGAACGATGTAATCGGCCTCGAGCTCAACAGAGGTGCCATCGGCAAGCGTGGCCACCGCCGAGTGCGGACCAGTCAAAACGCCGGTGCCATCGAGAACTCGTACACCCTGACTCGCCAGGAGTCGTGAAATCGCCGATTCGAGTCGCTTCTCGATTGTCGCGATTCGGTCTCGCAGCATGGCCGAGTCGATCTCGGGTTCGACCTCAGCTAGGCCCATGCCCGCAACGCGTCGAGCGAACGACATGGCCCCACCAGTGGCGATCATCGACTTCGAGGGCACACAATCGCGTAGATGCGCCGACCCCCCGAGTACATCGCGTTCTACGACGGTGACCTCTGCCCCGTAACGCGCGGCGTGACTGGCAGCCTCGTGACCTGCCGGACCACCACCGATGACTAGAACTCGTTTTGACATCTCATACAGAGTAATTGGCGCCCGACCATGCCGTGTTCAGTAGCCCGCGGCGGCCAAACTAGATAGGTGACAATCCCTTCGGATGATGCGAGTTCGATATCCAATCCAGGCGAGTCGTCAAGGAACACAGACGACACTTCGGAACAGCCGAACACCAGGCGTCTTAACCTTCGCACAGGGGCGCTTGTAGCGCTTGTGGTCTTCATAGCCGTCCAGGTTTGGCGCGTCGCCGCATTCGACTTTACGTCAGGGCCAATCGTTGGCGACCAATCGTCGCATCTACTGCAGGCCATCTCAATCTCGGAAGGACTCAACCTAAGCTTCGACGAAGCTGACATCAGATCATTCGAGGCAGTCGAATGGGGAGCTCCACGTGGTCTCTTCTACCAAGCCACGAATGACGGATACGCCTTCGCAAAGCCATACGGGTACTCTCTGTGGTTGGCGCCGTGGTTGCGAGCATTTGGTGCCGTCCGCGGCGCCGCTATGGCAAATGCCGCAATACTTCTCGCGCTGTTGTCCCTTGGGTATCTCATCCTCAGGGAGCGATTCGACAAGCTCCTCTCACTCGCCGTAGCCACAACGTTCATATTCGGGTCGTCGGCGTACGTTTTCGGATACGTGTTGCACTCCGATCTCATGCTGGCAACTCTTAGCGCCACCATCATGTGGAGCGCGCTCAGGCTTCTACGTGAACCCCGCCTTCATTGGGGAATCCTGCTGGGCGCAACGATGGGGTTTGCCATCAGCGAGAAACCTCCGCTGCTTGCGGCATATTTCTTCTTCGCGGTGTATGCCGTCGTTCAACATCGGAACAGAATACGGATCGCGATCACAACCGCGGGCAGTTTCATTGTTGCTCTATTGCTGAGCGTGTTCCCGTACCTCTACTACAGTGATTTTGGTGCGTGGAACCCCTACTCAGGAGCACGGTTCATTGCACCAAGCGGCGACGTGCCGTTCGATATGACCCCGGCTACCAGCATCGGTCTATCCACGAACACCGAGCGCTTTTTTTCACCTAGCTACTGGACCGAGGTCCTCGGTGACGAGAAGCGGGAAATCGCAGAATCCAGTATCTACTTCCTGGTCGGTCGCCACACTGGCATGTTGCCCTTCATGCCGATGGCCTTCGTCATCCTGGCTGTCGTCCTCTGGCGCAAACGCGATGATTGGAACTTGGCCGCAGCCACCGCACTGTTTGGCCTTACCGCCTACGCAGGGTTCTACATCGCTTTGTTTCCATACAACTACTTCGGTGGAGGTCAAACTGTCGGAAATCGGTACCTGCTGCAAGTCATTCCGGTGATTCTGATACCGCTTGTGCTGCTCAACATCTCCAAGACTCAGCTCTGGAAGATGACCGGCATAGCATTTGTACTGTCGCTGCTATTTCTGGGTCCGAGCCATCGCGATCCGGACAGATCTTTTTGGCTACTCGCAAGAACATCGGTGGCCCAGGAGCTACTTCCCTTCGAGTACGACCGGTCCGACGACATCGTTTTCGCGTGCGGGACCTACGACCGTGAAGTGATCATAAGAACGGGCGATGCTCTGTGCCATCGGGTATTCGGTATCACCGTTGTCAGGTCGGAAGCACCGTAGCCAGCAACGCCTCTGTATTGTCTGACAACTGTGACATCGATCCAACACCACACGACCTAGAGTCACCACTAACGGCGCGGACTACTGCGCGAACAAGGGCGCGACCCTCGACCGTGTGGTCGGAGCTGGTGCGCTGAGCCCTAGGGAATTCCTGCACCCGTCCTCTCGTATCGTCGCGCGACTGCACCCGCAACAATCACCAACAACTCACCAGCTATTGCCGCGGCGCGCAGAAGAATCGACATCGCCAGCACAGCATCATCGACCAGGCTCGAACTTAAAAGCAGTAGCAACGCCGCTTCTCGGATACCAACACCAGCTGGCACCGGGGCCA
>JAADHX010000403.1:1625-3472 GCA_013151655.1 Actinomycetota bacterium | reverse complement strand
TACGACATCTTCGACTCTGACCGCAGCGACCTCGATCTCTACACTGACATCGTCACTGAGTTCGACGCTCAGTCTGTGCTCGACATCGGTTGCGGCACCGGGACCCTTAGCTGCCTGCTAGCTGGCAGTGGCATCGATGTAACAGGGGTGGATCCGGCTAAGGCTTCTCTCGAGGTCGCCAGCACTAAGAAACACGCTGGCCTGGTCCGTTGGATTCATGGAGATGCAACGAACCTGCCGGCAATGACGGTCGATCTGGCGACCATGACCGCAAACGTGGCCCAGGTCTTCGTAACTGATTCCCACTGGTTAGCGACGCTGCGAGGAATCGGCCAAGCGGTGAGGCCTGGCGGGATGGTGGTGTTCGAGACCCGCGACCCGGCCAAGCGGGCTTGGGAGCGCTGGACAGAAGCTAACTCTCGGACTTCCATCGACATACCCAACGTTGGCGTCGTCGAATCCTGGGTCGATGTCACCGATGTTTCGTTGCCGTTGGTGACGTTTCGCCACACCTACTGCTTCGAAGCCGACGGCGCTGTCCTCACATCGGATTCGACCTTGCGCTTTCGCGACCACGGCGAGGTGGAGTCGAGCCTGAGTGCCACCGGCTGGACCGTGGTCGAAACCCGAGATGCCCCCGACCGCCCCGGCCGAGAGTTCGTGTTCTTAGCCACCAACGCCCAGTAATCGATCGTGCCCCGGACCTCAGCGCCAGACCTCAGCGCCAGACCTCCGCGTCAGCGGGAAACGGTCGCCGGCGTACGTTTCCCGCTGACAGGAGTGGTTTTGTCGTTCGTTTCTTCGGGGTTTTGCCTGAACCAAGTGAAGGCGAAAACCCGGTAAGCGACCGCAGGTCGCGACGGTTAGCTCCCGTGAGGGAGCGGCGCGTGCCCCGGGTGGGAGTCGAACCCACACGCCCTTGCGGGCAGCGGATTTTGAGTCCGCCGTGTCTGCCATTCCACCACCGGGGCCTACTAGCTGGTTGGTAACTTTAGCGGTCGTGGCGGTGCCTCGCGGTCAATTGCCTACATGGAATTCGGGCCACGGCATTGATCTTTGCTGCTGTTGGGTGGTAGCCAATACCGAAACCCATTTGGGCTCCGCCCATGAGAACATTGTCACAGAGTCGTAACTATTTGCCGATAGGTATGGTCAGACTCTCAGATGTTTGTCGGGAATCTTTATGGCCGAATCAACGGGCGCACCGTCAGGAGTAAGTAATTGCTTGCGTTCACCTTCCCAGGGCAGGGCAGCCAGAAGCCAGCGATGGGGTCCTCTTGGACCGAACACCCTTCTTGGGAGCTTGTCGCCGAGGCATCTGCTGCGTGCGGCCGCGACGTCGAGCACTTGTTGCTCGATGCTGATGCCGACGAGCTCAAGGCCACCAGAAACAGCCAGCTATCGACGTTTGTTCTTAGCCTGGTCGTACTTGATGCAATTGAGCGAGTGGGAATCACTCCAAACGTGTGTGCCGGTCACAGCCTCGGTGAGTATTCGGCACTTGCCGCCACTGGGGCAATCGGGTTCGACGATGGTGTGCGCCTCGTCGCCGAACGCGGTGAAGCCATGCAACTCGCGGCCGAGACAACGGCGGGCACCATGGCTGCGGTTCTTGGGCTCGACGATGACAAGGTTGCCCAAGCGTGCGAAGCAGTCGCTGGTGAGGTGTGGGTTGCTAACTACAATGCGCCTGGCCAAGTAGTTATCGCCGGCTCGCTCGACGGTGTTGCCGCGGGTGGCGAAGCAGCCAAGCGGTTGGGCGCGAAACGGTCGATGCCGCTACCGGTTGGTGGGGCCTTCCACACTCCGTTCATGGCTGGCGCTAGCGAGCGGCTAACAAAGGCCAT
>JAADHX010000403.1:0-1619 GCA_013151655.1 Actinomycetota bacterium | reverse complement strand
GAGATCCCTCGGTTCCGGTGGTGGCCAACGTCGACGCGTCGACCCATGCCGACGCCGACGACTGGTCAGATTTGTTGGTGTCGCAACTCACTTCACCAGTGCAGTGGCGCCAGTCGCTGTATTGCCTCGAGGCCTTAGGGGTCAGTCGTTTCATCGAAATCGGCCCTGGCAAGGTTCTTAGCGGCATGGCCAAACGCACCTGCCGAGATGGCGATGCGCTGTCGGTCTCGACTCCGTCAGATCTCGATGCGCTCATCCAAGCCATCGACACTGGTTTGTCGCCCAGAGCCGACATTGCCGGCGAGAATCTGTTCGTCACCGAACGAATCGTTGTTACGCCCGCGGCTGGAATCTTCACTCCATCACCCGAGCTCGTAACCGGTCGGTCCATTGAGGTCGGCGACCTTCTCGGCGAGGTTGGCGGCGAACCGGTGCACTCTCCTTTCGATGGTTCGATCCAAGGTGTGATGGCTTATTCGGGCGAACGCGTCGTCTTCCGTCAGCCGGTCGCTTGGTTGCGCACTAGCTAACCCAGTCGTCTCCCTGAGCCCTCCTGACAATTTGCCGAACTCAACGTCAGATACTAGAAACGGCCACCCATGCCTGGAATTCGAATAACTGGTTGGGGCACAGCTCTGCCAGACAAGGTCGTCACCAATCACGACTTGGCCCAGACTGTCAGCACCACCGACGAGTGGATCACCGACCGAACGGGGATCAAGGAACGACGCGTTGGCGGGACCACTACTGGTCTAGCGGTGGAAGCCGGTCAGAAAGCGATGGATGTCGCTGGTCTCGCTCCAGCCGATATCCAGATGGTCATTCTCGCTACGACGTCTCCCGATCGTCAGGTTCCGGCGTCGGCGTCTGCGGTTCAACGCGAACTCGGCTTGTCTTGTGCAGCGTTCGATCTGAATGCCGCTTGTTCGGGGTTCGTTTACGCGCTGGTGGCCGATGGGTTCGTTAAGTCTGGGCTCGACAAGATTCTGGTAATCGGCAGCGAAACGTTGTCGCGCATCACCGACTGGACCGACCGCAACACCTGCATCTTGTTTGCTGACGGTGCCGGTGCCGCGGTGGTCGAAGCGAGCGCCGACGACACTGGCGATCTGTTGGGTTTCTCGATGTCGTCCGACGGCACCCTCGAATACGCCCTGTTCGCTGAGGTCGGTGGCAACCTACAGATGGAGGGGCGCGCTGTGTTCAAGAACGCGGTCCTGGTAATGGAGACCGCCGCTCGCGATGCGATGACCAGCGCCGGCGTTACGGCCGACGATATCGATGTAGTTATCCCTCATCAGGCCAACATTCGGATCATCGACGCGTCGTGCCGTCGTCTGGGAATTCCGACCGATAAGGCTCTGACAGTTCTGCACTACACCGGTAACACTTCGGCGGCGTCGATTCCGCTGGCGATGGTGGACGGGATCGAGCATGGTCGAATCAAGAAGGGCGACTTGGTGCTCATGGTTGGTTTCGGCGCCGGCATGACTTCGGCTGCTTCGGTGATGCGGTGGAGTGCCGACACATGAGCGACGCCGAAAAGTCGGGGCGGGTGGTGCTTGTAACGGGCGGATCTCGTGGCATTGGTCTGGCAATTGCGCAGTCGTTCGCCGACA
>JAADHX010000143.1 GCA_013151655.1 Actinomycetota bacterium | reverse complement strand
GTCTCTGCGCCAGCGGGAACTACATCATGCCTGGCATTCCACCCATACCGCCCATGCCACCAGCCATAGCCGCGGCCGCAGCCCCGGGATCGTCGGCTTCTTGCTTGTCGGTGACAAGAGTCTCGGTCGTGAGCATCAGGGCTGCGATCGAGGCCGCGTTCTGCAGCGCCGAACGAGTTACCTTGGCCGGATCGATAACACCTGCGTCGACAAGGTTCTCGTACTCGCCGGTAGCGGCATTGAAGCCATCACCGCCAGAACCAGCTTCTACCCGCTGAACCACAACGGCACCCTCAAAGCCGGCATTAGCGGCAATGAGACGAGTAGGAGCATCGAGGGCGCGATAAACGATCGACGCACCAGTGGCTTCATCACCAGATAGGTCGAGTTCGTTGATGGCGTCGCGGGCACGAAGAAGAGCGGTACCGCCGCCGGGGACAATGCCCTCGTCGATGGCCGCACGGGTTGCCGAGACGGCATCTTCCATACGGTGCTTCTTCTCTTTGAGCTCGACCTCGCTAGCCGCACCAACCTGAATGACAGCAACGCCACCAGCAAGTTTGGCAAGACGCTCTTGGAGCTTCTCACGATCCCAATCAGAGTCGGTATCTTCGATTTCGCGCTTGATCTGAGCCACACGCCCTTCGACGTCGGCCTTGTCGCCACCACCATCGATAATGGTCGTCTCGTCCTTAGTGACGACTACCTTACGGGCAGTGCCCAATAGGTCGAGCGTGGTGTTGTCGAGCTTGAGACCAATCTCCTCGGCAATGACCTGACCACCGGTAAGGATGGCCATATCGGCGAGCATTGCCTTGCGGCGTTCGCCAAAGCCTGGAGCTTTAACAGCAACAGAGGTGAAGGTGCCACGAATCTTGTTGACCACAAGAGTTGCAAGGGCTTCGCCCTCAACATCTTCGGCGATCATCAGCATGGTCTTGCCGGTCTGCATGACCTTTTCGAGCACAGGCACAAGCTCTTGTACTGACCCGATCTTGCCATTGACAAACAAGATGTACGGATCTTCAAGAACTGCTTCTTGGCGGTCAGGGTCGGTGACGAAGTAAGGCGACAAGAAACCCTTGTCGAACTGCATGCCTTCGGTGAACTCGAGCTCAATACCGAACGTATTGGATTCCTCGACCGAAATCACGCCATCTTTGCCGACCTTGTCAAAGGCCTCGGCAAGGATTTCGCCAACAGCAGTATCGGCGGCTGAAATAGCCGCAACCGAAGCAATCTTGTCCTTGTCGGACGAAACGTCTTCTGACATCTCTTCGATACGGGCAACCGCGACAACAACAGCTGCCTCGATACCACGCTTTAGGGCCATCGGATTTGCGCCTGCGGCAACGTTACGAAGCCCCTCGCGAATCAAAGCCTGGGCCAACACCGTTGCGGTGGTGGTGCCATCGCCGGCGACATCGTCGGTCTTGGTAGCAACCTCTTTGAGAAGCTGCGCGCCCATGTTTTCGAAGGGATCTTCGAGCTCGATCTCGCGAGCAATCGACACGCCATCATTGGTGATAGTCGGGGCACCGAAAGATTTTTCGAGCACGACGTTACGACCGCGTGGGCCGAGCGTGACCTTCACGGCATCGGCGAGCTTGTTTACGCCCGCCTCGAGGCCACGACGGGCCTCTTCACTGAACTTTAGGATCTTGGGCATGGGTTATTTCACCACCGCCAACACGTCGCGGGCATTGAGGATAAGAAGGTCCTCGCCAGCGATGGTGATATCGGTGCCGCCGTACTTGCTGTAGACGACAACATCGTCGACAGCTACGTCGTTGGGGATGACCTCACCGGTATTGTCCGAACGACGGCCGGGTCCAACTGCAAGAACAGTGCCTTGCTGTGGCTTCTCCTTGGCAGTATCAGGAATGACCAAACCGCTAGCGGTGGTCTCCTCGGCGTCGTTGGGGCGCACGACGATGCGGTCCTCGAGGGGCTTAAGATTCATCTTTACTGTGCCTCCATATGGCATTAGCACTCTCATGGTGCGAGTGCTAACGATAGGCCCAGACGGTGTTGCTCACAACCCCAGATCGTCGACGAAATTCACCTTAAGCCGCGGATCGGCTCCAGCGTCCAGTTTATCGGGGCCAGATGACCGCAACCGCCACCATCCCGAGGCGGCAACCATGGCCGCGTTATCGGTACACAGATCGAGTCTTGGCAGCAGAACTCGCCGCCCATCGGCCGCTCCGGCCTCGGTCACAGCCGCTCGGAGGGCGCTGTTGGCGGCAACGCCTCCAGCCAGGCAGATGCCGTTTGCACCGATCTGATCGGCAGCGCGCCTGGCCTTGGTCACCAGCACATCAACCACGGCAGCCTGAAACGAAGCCGCAATGTCATTGACGTCGTAATCAGGGTTGGCGCGCACGTGGTTAATCACCGACGTCTTGACCCCACTGAACGAAAAGTCGAGACCGTCCCTGAGCATTGGTCGCGGAAACTTCACGGCAGTTGGGTCGCCAGATTTCGCCAATCTGTCGATAACCGGGCCACCCGGGAAGTCGAGTTCGAGATATCGGGCCACCTTGTCGAAGGCCTCACCGGCGGCGTCGTCGAGGGTGCGCCCAAGCAGCTGAAACCGCCGGGTGGCGTCCATCGCCACCAACATTGTGTGGCCGCCCGATACGAGAATGATCAACAATGGAGGATCGAGGGTCGGGTCCTCTAGCAGTGCGGCTTCGAAATGGGCTTCGAGGTGGTTCACCCCGATAAACGGAACGTCCCAAACCAGCGCAAGAGCCTTGGCTGCGCTCACCCCGACAAGCAAGGAGCCGATCAGACCCGGGCCAACGGTGGCGGCCACGGCATCGATCTCAGCCGCAGAAACCCTGGCCTCATCGAGTGCGGCCGCGACCGTCGCAGTTATGTGCTGCTCATGGGCCCGACCCGCTATCTCGGGGACCACCCCGCCAAACTCGGCATGCAGGTCGATTTGGGTGGCAATGATGTTGCTACGAATATCGCGCCCTCCGATAACAACCGCGGCGGCGGTCTCGTCGCAAGAGGTCTCGATACCGAGGATGGTCTCGGTCATTGGTCGAGCCATCTAGTTGGACCTGAGAGCGCAGCCTCGATCTCGCGAAGATCGCCCAAGAATTCGGCCTCGTCGGTTCTGTGGGCCCACATGATTACGGCATCCTCTCCAACATCGGTGTAGTAGTTCTTTCGCACACCGGCCTCGGCGAACCCGAATCGTGCGTATAGCCGTTGGGCGCCGGCATTCGACGAGCGAACCTCGAGCGTGAGCGCGGTGCAGTCCTTAAGCGCAGCGCCGCGACAGATCGAGAGCAGTGCCCTCGTCGCTACACCTCGCCCGGCGTACTCGGGGTCGGTCGCAACCGATGTGACATGACCATCAGTACCGACGACCATCAGACCCCCGTACCCAACGATTACCTTCTCGTCACGCACGATCGAGTAGATACGGGTTTCGGGACGGTTGAGTTCCTGAAGGTATAGAGCCAGGGACCACGGGCGCGGATAAACCTTGGTGTCGATCTCCCGAACGGCACCGAGATGCCGACGTCGCATCGGCTCAACCGTCATCTCGCGTTGGTCGGTCATCGATGCTTTGTCGAAACTTGACCAGAAACGGTGGCCCAGTTGGCCACTGCATCGGGACGTCTCAGATACATCGGTGCCACACGGTCATGGGAAACAACCTGGCCCGCCACAGCCCGGGCAAAACAATAACGACCGACAGCCCCCGCCGCCGGGTAAACAATTGTTGATGCAACTTTGTGCGTCTCGAACACAGCTGCGTATCTGATGGCACCATCGCCTATCAGAACAGCATCGGCATCGAGCCCATCTCTGATCGTTTCTGGAGTGGCAACGCCAGGCTCGCCTAGGGCCTCGCCCTCGCGAAAGCTCTGGTGAAAGACCTCGCCTCTACGAGCGTCGATCACAGCCACAACTGGTGCATCGCACCATCGCGTCTCGCTGGCCAACGCCTCGAAGCTAGTCACCGCCACCATCGGAATCTGAAGGGCGAAAGCCATTGACTTCGACGTCGCCAGGCCAACCCTCAAACCAGTGAACAACCCAGGTCCGACATCGACCCCGATTGCTTCGATGTCTGCGAGTTCCACTGAGCAGGTTTCTAGCAACTGGCGGATGGCAGGCACCAGAGTTTCGGCGTGACGCCGGTCCCGTGTCACGTGGAAAGACCCGACAAGCCCAGATTCGTCGACGAGCGCGGCCCCGACCTGGGCAGTCGCGGTCTCAATTCCGAGCACCAGCACGTCAGACACCCAAGCCCAGAACAAGTCGATCGATGCGGCTAGTCCAAGACTCTCCCGCAGGCTCAAGAGAAAAACGGCGATGGTCAGGGCAATGAGGTTCGCCAAGCTCGATCGACACCGTCAATCGATCTGCCGGAAGTTCGGTCGAGATGCGGTCGCCCCATTCGATGATCGTGATCCCACCATCGTCGAGCAATTCATCCAACGCCAGATCTTGAACCTCATCGGGCCCCGACAAGCGATACACGTCGAGGTGGTGGAGTCGATACGCACCCACATATTCCTGTACCAAGGTGAACGTTGGCGACGTCACCGGTTCGGACACGCCGAGGGCCTCAGCAAATCCTTGAGTGAAAGTGGTCTTACCAGCGCCCAAATCGCCATTGAGCACGATGACGTCGCCTGGACCCACCACCGCGGCCAACGCGCTAGCGATTCTATGGGTCGCGGCGAGGCCGTCACTTGGCAGGCAGAGCACCGCCAGATGTTAGCGATTGGGCACGGCTATTGACATTGGACTACGGCTCGATCGTGATCTGGGGCGTTCCTCCCAGTGGCACTCGCGGCACTCGCACCGAGATGCTCGTAAGCACCTCGTACGCTATTGTTCCGGCCTGTCCAGCGAGTTCTTCGGCATCGATATGTTGCTCACCGTCGCGGCCCAGAAGAACCACATCGGTGGCTGCCGAGCCGGCGGACGGTCGGTTTGGGTCGGCAGGACCAATCTCCACAACCGTTTGGTCCATGCTGACACGACCGATTACGGCCCGGCGTTTTCCGCCGATGAGCACATCAGACCGATTCGACAAGTGGCGAAGATATCCGTCGGCGTAACCGACCGGCAGGGTTGCTACATATGTTGGAGCGGTGGCCCGCCATGTCGATCCATAGCCAACAGGCCAACCCGCGGGTACCACTTTCTCGGCTGACGTCTTGGTGTGCCACGACAACACGGGCCGCACGTCGATGGTGCGCTCAGTCTCAGGCGACGGGTACACGCCATAGGTGAGAATCCCCGGCCTCACAAGGTCCAGGTGACTCTCAGGTAGTTGGGCCACGCCTCCTGAGTTCGCCATGTGTCGCAGCGGCCTGGGCTCGCCGAGCTTTTCGAACACTTCCACCGCTTGATGGAAACGTTCGAGCTGCTGTCGTGCATCGGCTAGATCGCCAGAATCGGCGTTGGCAAAGTGCGAGAAGACCCCAACAACCTCGACCGACCGATGACGAACAGCCGCGGCTATCAGGGTCTCGGCCTGATCGAATATCACCCCAAGCCGACCCATCCCGGTGTCCAGCTTCAGGTGGACCTGGCACCTCTGGCCACCAACAGCACGTACGAGTTGGTCAAGCGCAGCCACCGATACGACGGTGTGCTCAACGTCCTGATCTCGGTACAAGTGTTCCTGGCCAGCAGCAGTCGGTCCAAGTACATGAATGTGGCCCGCAAAACCGGCCGCTCGCACCCTGACAGCCTCTTCGATGAGGGCAACCGCAACCCGTTCGGTTGCGCGTGCTATCAGTTCGGGCACGACCAACCGAAGTGAATGGCCATAGGCATCGGCCTTAATGACGGGCACGACCTTGGCTCCCCCGACATGGTCTTCAATGACGTCAAGGTTGTGGTTGTAAGCATCGAGATCAATGATGCACTTCGTTGGCCGACATGTATCGCTCATTCACCCGCCCCTGTACGAACCGCATAGATAACGGATCATGGTTACGGCATTCTTGGCCGCCGCAGGTTCACGGCTTCCAGTGCTCGGCAAGCACGTACACCGGTTCGGTCAACAGATCGATGACGTCGACACTGGAAAGAAGATCATCTCGAAACGTCGACTCCGTTTCGGTGACGGCGTCCTTGAGAGCTGCGTAGCGGCCTCGGTATCCCTGCATTACCGTTCTCATTGCGCCAGCTGCAAGCCGTGGCTCCATCGCCACGTGCAGCAAAGTGAGGCCCGTGGTCTGGGTGTCTTTCACCTCGGGAACGATGACAATGGTGCGACCATCGCTTCGTCCCTTGCTGACAGTGACCTCGCGTTCGAAAGCAGCGCGGTGTTTGGTACCTCGCAGGGTTGGGTTCGACAACGTTCGCGATGCCAGATCGCGGGCGATGCCTCCACTGTCGACGACATGAACCAAAGCATCATCGGTGGTGCCGCCCTCGACGCGATACCGCGTGTAACCCGTAACGCCGACCACGGCCGTGTCGAGCGCAGCAAGCGCCCGCAGCGATCGATAACTCAGACGGTCGCGGGGCGCTCCCGCAGCGAGCACCTCACGCACCAACTCAGACTCGAGCAGTGTCTCGTCCGACCTGGAAATACCGACGGTGACGGTCTTGGCCTGATGTTTGATTGCATCTACTGGCCGTGTGAGTTCGTCGATGGCAGCAGTGAGCGCCCGGTCGAGATCTTCGACAACAACGCCGGGAGTCCCGACCTTTCCGAAATCGAGCTGAAAGGCCTCAAGGGGCACAATGCCAGAGGCGTACCGCCACAACGTCGAGATCCGCACCGCCGTGCTGGCTTCGAGATGCCCATCATACGCTCCGGTGCGCAACCCATCAAAGAACCGGGCCGCGGGCTCTTTGAGTTCGTCACGAAGCTCGTCCCAGCCCGAGGTCAGACGGTCTTGGTCGACCGCAACCTCGATAGCCGACCGCGCTTGTCTAAGTACATGAGCTTGGGCATCGATCGCTAAGGCAGCCTCGTAGCCGAAGAGGTGACCAGCGACAGTCGCCAACACGAAATCGACAGACGGGTCAACCGCTGGGAGCGCAATAAGGTCGACAGCGGCACTAAACCTGGCGGTGTCACCAGACACCAACGCTATGGGGGTTGCCTTATGCGCCCGAAATATCGCAATCTCCTTGGCCACATCGTCGGCGGTAGAACCAGTCAGGCCTGCCGCGCAGATCAGGATCAGCGGCTCAGAAGACAGATCGATGTGTTTCTTGTCTTCGGTGGAGTCCTGGGCAATGGCCTTGTAACACAGCTCAGACAACTTGATGCGAATCTCGCGGGCCGCCGTCGCGTTTGGCCCGTTGCCCACGATGGCCCAGTACCGCTTAGATGGGGCGTGGCGGCGAGCCACCTCACCGATAAATTCGCGATCGGCCACCACAGTGGCCATCGCGTCGGGAAGCGCTCTGATCGCCTCAAGGAGAGCAGCGATTTCTTTGTCCGGACTGTCGTCGCCCGCCGCGGCCCTGGCTATGGCGCACGACAAGATCGCGCCAGCTGCAATCTGAGCGTAGAACGCCTTCGTCGATGCCACCGACATTTCGACGTCGCGCCCATCGCTTGTGTAGACAACGCCATCGGACCGATCCGTGAGGTCGCTACCGCGACGGTTTACGATGCTGATGACCTTGGCGCCACGGGCCCTCACGACATCGACGGTGCGGTTGGTATCGGTGGTGGTGCCAGACTGGGAGACCGCAACAACAAGCGTGTCGCTCATGTCTCTGCGAACTCCGAAACCTGACAGCTCGGTTGCCAAAGTCGACTCGACGCGCAAGCGGCCAGCAGTTAGCGGAGTCAGGAACGCCTCAAGACTCTGGCCGGCTATCGCCGCGGTGCCTTGACCTATCGAGACAACGTTAGTGATCGTGCCGTCGGCGAGGGCGTTGCGAATATCGTCTGGGAACGAGTCGGGACCCAGCTTTTCACGAAGCACACCATCAACGTCGATGATCCGACCACGGAGTGTCTTGCGGAACGAGTTGGGCGCTTCGCTGATCTCCTTCAGGTAAAAATGGGGCGAATCGCCGAGGTCGATATCGCGGGTGGTGATCTCAGGTACCACGAGTTCTTGCTCGGAGATTGGAAGGGCGGTGCCGTCATAGCTGATCCGGACAAGGCCAAGTGGATCGCCTCCCAATTCGGGATCGACCACAACTACCTGGCCTCTGCTGGCCACCGAGTTGTCTGGATCAGAGGGTGTCTCGCCGTCCATCCGCAAGTACGAAGTTGCCTCCTCGACCACTCCATAAGGCTCAGAAGCAACGATGTAGGCGTGGTCGGCCATCCCGATATAGAGGGCCTGGCCGCTACCTCGCAACGCAAGCAACAGCTGCCCGCTCCCGCCCGCAGTAGCCCCGATGGCTACCGAACCCTCGAAACTCGCAACCGCGGCGCGGAAGGCCTCGGCCGCATCGGCGCCACCAGCAATGCCACGCGACACGATGGTCGGAATCACCTTGGCATCGGTAGTTATCTCGGCTGCAATCAGCAGCCCATGATGAGCCTTTAGGTCGGCAAAGTTGTCGACATCGCCGTTTAGAGCCGCAGTAACGAGGGGGCGTTCGCCGTCCTCGGTCTCGTCGGAGTCGAGAGGGTGGGCGTTCGATTCCGAAATGATGCCAATCGATGCCCACCGGGTATGGCCAAGCACCGTTGCTTCGGCGTCTTGCTGGCTTACCAACGCTCGGAGACCAGCATCTTCGACGATGGCGGATCGAAGGACAGCAGTGTTATCGCCAAGCTCGCCAATTTCGGCGGCAGTTTTGTAAACGAACACGGCGTACGATGGCCGCAACCGAACTGCCCCCGATCGAAAGACAGGGTCGGCCGCACGCCGATCGAGTTCAAACCGGGCTGCGGGTTCAACGGCATCGAGGTCGATATTGCGTACCACGATCTCGATACCGGCCGAATCACGGCCACGCACTTCGAGCCGGTCAAGGGCCGAAAGAGCCACCTGCACCTGCCAGTAGATGGCCACCGCGTCAGGCGAGGCGGCAACGCTCGTCAGATGGCGAATCGCCTCAGCGTTGCGGAGCCGATCGCGCCTGAGGGCCCAAACGCCGTCCTTGAGGCTGATCATCGCCGCGTTGACGGCCTCGGCATCGCGGTCGGCGGCGTCGCCACGGTCGAGGGCGGCATCGATGGCCTCTATTTCGACCGACAAAGCATCGAGAATGCGGCCCAACTCGACCACGAGCTCTGGATCGGCGACTAGGCACCGCACACCTGGCAGCGACCGAAGAGAGAGGTCGAGCGAATGGGCCGCAGAAGAGGCACTCGTAAGGCGCTCGAGAAAGGCGACGTCGGTCGACAAATATGAACTTATCTCGCTTGCCAGCAACCGCACATCGGCGCCTAGCAAGGGAGGACGCTCGTCGCGACGTCGAACAACACCAATAATACCGCACATGGATTCGAGGCTACCTTTCGTGGTTCTGCACTAGTACGCGCCTAAGCCCGGGTACATCTAGCTCGCGGGCCCCGCTCCGTAACGAGACAAAACTGCGCTTGTCAATTCATCGGCTATTTGGCGCGCGTTCTCAACGTCGAGCGCCTCGACCATTACGCGCACTAGTGGCTCGGTTCCAGACGAACGCACGAGAATCCGGCCGTCTTCGCCGAGTCGACTTTGAAGGCTGGCGATGAGTTCGGCCAGGTCGGCGGCGGGATCGTCTGGTCTGATGCTGGTGGGTGTGTTGACAAGTACCTGTGGCACCCGGTGCATCACCTGACCTGCGATGCTCGAAAGCGAGCCGTTGGAGCGGACGATCAGATCGCACAACAACGCCCCAGCCAAGATTCCGTCGCCCGTAGTGGCAAGGTCGGAAAATATGAGATGCCCAGACTGCTCCCCACCAAGGCTGAATCCGGCTGCGGACATGGCCTCCAGAACGTGACGATCACCAACCGCGGTGACCTCGACCGTCACACCCTTCGCCGTCATCGCCCGATGAAGCCCGAGATTCGACATCACGGTCACCACAAGAGTGTTGTGAGCCAGCAGCCCGCGGGCGGACATGTCCAGTGCAAAAAGACACAGAAGTCGGTCGCCGTCGACGATTGCGCCGGATTCGTCGACAGCAATAACCCGGTCGGCATCGCCGTCGAACGCCAGCCCAAGATCAGCTCCCGACGCGACTACCTCGGCTGCCAAAGGAGCGGGATCCGTGGAACCCACGCCCTTGTTGATATTGCGACCATTAGGCGAGACATGTTGGCTGGTCACCCGAGCACCGAGCCGCCGGAAGATCCCAGGCGCAATAGCGCTTGCCGCGCCATGCCCACAATCGAGCACGACATGTAGCCCGGCCAGAGCTTGCGCTGACGACCCGACCGCCTCGACAACGGCGTCGGCATAGTGAGACACGAGCCCGGCGCCTTCGATGATTTCCCCGACCGCGGCTGGATCCAGCGACGGCGTAGTGCCATCGAGCACCGCTAGTGTCTCTTCGATCCGCACCTGGGCATGGTCGGAGAGTTTGTGGCCGCCAGGGCCGAACAACTTCAGGCCGTTGTCCTGCCAAGGATTGTGGGACGCCGAAACAACTACCGCAGCTGTGTCGGTTGGACGCGCCAGCAGAGCACCAACCGGCGTAGTGGCAACCCCGACATCGACGACCTCGGCACCCTCAGAGGCCAAACCGGCTCCAACCGCGGCAGCGAGCATCGGACCAGAACGACGTGTATCGCGAACTATGAACCATCTCGGCACGTCGATAGCGCGCGCCGCGGCCCGGCCGAACCGAAGCGCGAACTCCGGGGTGAGTTCCGAGTTGGCAGGGCCCCGAACGCCGTCGGTTCCGAACCTCAACGAAGACTCAGCGCTTGGAGTACTGAGGCGCCTTGCGGGCCTTTTTGAGACCGTACTTCTTGCTCTCTTTTTCGCGAGCGTCGCGAGTGAGCAGACCGGCCGCCCGCAGCGAAGCGCGGGCCTCTGGATCTAGACCGAGAATGGCCCGAGCAATACCAAGACGAGCAGCACCGGCCTGACCCGATGGTCCGCCACCATGCATCGTGATATCGACATCGTAAGCTTCCTCGACCTCGAGGAGCTTCATAGGTTCGACAACGGCCATACGATGCATCGCCGACGGAAAATAGTCTTCGAACGAACGCTTGTTGATCGTGATCGTTCCGTCGCCGGAACGAAACCGGACCCGGGCAACAGCACGCTTGCGTCGACCAGTGGATTGAATAAGTGGAGCAGTCACGACTTGGTTCCTCGTGATGAGCGGGCTGAGGCCCGGGCATGGTCGATTGGCAATGGTTTTGGCCGCTGAGCATCGTGAGGATGTTCGGCGCCTGCGTAAACCTTCAGCTTGGTGAGCATCTGAGCACCAAGGCGATTCTTCGGCAGCATTCCGCTAATAGTCTTGCGGATCGCATCTTCTGGCTTGCGAGAAAGTAGGTTGCCGTAGGTCTCTTGCTTGAGGCCGCCGGGATATCCCGAATGGCGATACACCATCTTTGTGTTCAGCTTGTCGGCGGTAAGAACCACTTTGGAGGCATTCACAATAATGACGTGATCGCCAGTATCGAGATGCGGAGTGAACGTTGGTTTGTGCTTGCCGCGCAAGATGCGCGCAACCTCGGTGGACATGCGACCAAGTATAAGATCTTCAGCGTCGACGATAAACCAATCGCGCTCGATCTCACTAACGCTCACAGAGTACGTACGCACGAGAGGAACCTCGGAGAAATTTCGGGGTGGACGGCAAACCGGCTGTTCGCACGTCAAGGACTGGGCCACTCCTCAGGACTGGCCGAAGAGCAAGGATACGGCGCGCGACGCCGAACAGCAATGCCCATTTCAAGTGCACCTTATAGCTGACGCCCACAAGCGTCAGACCGCACCTAATAGCT
>JAADHX010000361.1:1846-3767 GCA_013151655.1 Actinomycetota bacterium | reverse complement strand
TCCTGTGGAGTCTTGGACGTTATGGATCGGCTGACGTACTCGTCGTACCTCTCGTCGTCGCCGTGTTCGGCCACAACAGCCACGGCCGCGGCGAAAAGCTGAGGATCGGCGCCCGGTCCTGCTGGCCCGGCTTCGAACAGCCCAGTTGCCAGTTCGCGAACCCGATTGTCGTGACCAAGTGTTCCGGCGGTGCGAAACAGTAAGGCGCGAAGTTCGCTCGTTAGCGGGTCCTCGTCGGTTGCGGCTTCGGTACCGAGAATGTCGAGCGCCGAGATCGACACGCTGGAAACTCGGCGACGCAGTCTGGTTAGGGCCTCGCCGTCTAGCAGTCGAGCGATCATGCCGAGACCACCGACAATCGAACGCCAAACACCGAGGTCTGTCTCGTACACAAACTCTTCGGCCAGCTCGAGAATGGCAATGGCGTCAGCCGACCCAGCGATGACCGCGGCCACCACGTCATCGACCAGTCCAGCCCGCTCGGTAGCTGTCAGAATCTCTTGGGCCTGGCTAATTAGTGCTTGATGTAGGTCGGGTTCGTAGCTGACTCGATAGAAACCGTGAGAACCAGCGTTGGCCACGACCCACTTCGGTTTTCCGCCAAGGTCGATCGTGAGGCTGCGTTCGGATAACAGGACCGACAGCGTCTTGACTTCGCCGCCCGTCATCGCCCGGATGTCAACCGGAACGCTCCACAACTTATCGTCGCTCCCATCGAACCGAAAGACCGTTTGGGTGAGGGAAATCCCCTCGTCAGTTGAAGCGACGTTGACGAGCGGATGACCAGCTTGGTAAATCCAGCTGTCCATAGTCGACCGCACCGGAGCCCCGGTCGCCTCCTCTAGGGCGTCCCAGAGATCCGTTGTTTCGGTGTTGCCGTAGGCGAACCGTTTCAGGTAGTGCCGTACTCCGTCCTTGAACCGGTCCTCGCCCAAGTGTTGTTCGAGCATCCGCACCACGGCGGCACCCTTTTCGTAAGTCAGCACGTCGTACATCGCCTCGGCCTCATCGGGCGAGTTGACGGGAAACTCAATGGCCCGAGTGCTGGCAAGCGAATCGACGGCAAAGGCAGGTGCCCGGTCGCGGTTGAACTGCTCCCACCGGCGCCATTCGGGTTTGAACGCATTTACAGTGGCCATCTCCATGAACGTGGCGAAGGCCTCCTTTAGCCAGATGCCCTCCCACCACTTCATGGTGACGAGATTGCCGAACCACATGTGGGCTAGTTCGTGGGCAATCACATCGGACATCTGCATCAACTCAGCCGACGTCGCTGTGGCCGGGTCGGCCAGAAGGAGTGTCTCTCGGAAAGTGACACAACCCATGTTTTCCATCGCGCCGAAAGCGAAATCAGGGGCCGCCACCAGGTCGAGTTTGTCACCTGGATACTTCGAATCGTAGAACTGTTCGAGCCAGTCCAGCGCGAACGCGGCGGCCTCGAGAGCGAAGCTAGTGAGATGACCTTGGCCCGGCCGGTGAACGATCCGAATCGGCGTCGCTCCAACGTAGACAGGCTCAGTGACTTCGAGCTCACCCACCACAAATCCGACGATGTAGGTCGACATCAACATCGTGTCTGCATACGTGGTGCGAGTTCGTCCATCGGGCAGGGTCTGTTCGGTTACCGGGTGGGTGCACGCAATCGACGTCAGGCCTGGAGGCGTTGTCAGCGTTAACCCAAACACGGCCTTGGCGTCTGGCTCGTCGAAGCAGGGGAAAGCGCGGCGTGCGTTTGTCGACTCGAACTGAGTGATGGCGATGGTGTGATCGACGCCGGCCTCGTCGGAGTAGACGGACCGATAGAACCCGCGTAGCTGATCGTTGAGTGCGCCTTTGAAGTCGATTTTGACTACAACCTCGCCAGGACTCAGGGTTTCATCCAGATCGATAGTGAGACGTTCCGTCGCATCGTCCGCGGTGA
>JAADHX010000361.1:0-1810 GCA_013151655.1 Actinomycetota bacterium | reverse complement strand
TGACCGAGCCGATCGACAGTTCAGCGGCGTTTAACACAATGCAATCTGCGGGCTCGACGACATCCAACGAGATACGAACGGTTCCTATGAAGGACGCACTTTCCAGCGCTGGTTCTAGGTCGATGTCGTAACGCCGGGGCAGTACATTTCGCGGCAATCGGTGTGGGTGTGCAACCATTTCTCAAAGGGTACGAGGGCGAATCCGGTCGGCTGGTGACCCCCGGCAGTCTCGCGGCCTCCTTGAGTTCGCTGACGAGACTATTCGGCCCAGATTGATGAATTGGTGGTCCGTCGCTTGAATAGGTCTTCAGGCTGAAACGGCTGTGGCAACCTCGATGAGGATGCCGTTTGGGTCGCGGATGTAGGCGACGGTTTGGCCCCAGGGTTTGTCAACCGGGTCTACATAGAGCTGTCCGCCGACGGCAAGCGCCGCGCTAACCGTGCCCGGCACATCGCTCGTGACAACCGTTATCGACGCGCCGACGGGCGGTAGCTCAGCGTCGATCGGTGTCAGCCCGCCCGCAGTAGCGAGATTGTCCTGCCCAAGCGAGATAGCGGCGAATGCGAGCGTCGTCGAGCCGGTGTCGAGCTCGCCGTAGTCGTTTTCGGGCGTGACGAACTTCGCGGCCATGCTGAACGCATTGGCAAAGAAGGAGACGGTGGCGCGCACGTCGGCGACATAGAAGATGACGTAGCCAAGCTCGTTGGGCATGTGCTTCCTGCTTCCATTGGGGAGATGGGGCGAAGATACGAGATCGGTGCGACAGCAGACTGTCGGATATTCGCGGAAATTTCTTGACTCGGTGAGTCCAACGGGTTCAGGTGGTGACGATGAACCGGCTCGAACGGCTTTATGCGATCAACGAAGCCATCCGCAGACGCGCACCGAGGCCGGTCAGCGCGGCACGACTCGCCGAGGAGTTCGCGGTATCACGGCGAACGATCGAGCGGGATCTGGCCGCGCTACGAGCAGCCGGAGTGCCGCTCTACGCTGAGTCGGGTAGGTCGGGCGGGCAACGCAGCGTCGAAACGCCCGACAAGATTGTGCTCGCCCTCTCGGTTCCCGAGATCTCTGCGCTTCTGATCGCACTTCGGGCCGGCGGCGCAGACCTACCCTTCGCCGACGACGGCCAAGTAGCAGCCATGAGACTGCTCGATTCACTTCCCGACGTCACGCGCCTCGGCGTCGAGGAACTGCGGTCACGAATCCGCACCCAAGTTGACCGCAGCGGGTCAGTCGGGGTTCGAACAAGACGCACCCTGGAACAGGCTGTCGTTCGGTCGGTGAGGGTCAACATCGAATACCTCGACGCGACCGGCAACCACACGAAGCGCTCGGTCGAACCGCAGGGCTTCTACCAAGGTTCCGACGGCTGGTACCTGATCGGGTGGTGTCAACTTCGCGACGCCGGTCGTATCTTCCGACTCGACCGAATCAGCTCGGCCCGTCGCACGACCAGTCCGATCTCGGACCGAGATCTCGACGACACTCTCGGTTGGACACCCCACGAGGTCACGGCTCCATAACCGCTCAGCCGGCACGGCTGAACCTGCTCAACGCTGCGGTCACATCGACTTGACGAAATTGATGAGAGGTGGCCGAGTCCGGTCGAAGGCGCTCCCCTGTACGGGAGTAACTCTGGAAACGGGGTTCGTGGGTTCGAATCCCATCCTCTCCGCCATTGCTGACCAGGGTCTTCCACCCCTGGTCAGTGTTTGTTTTGGCGTGAACCGAATCGTCGGGTCGCTTGTGCGGCTTTCGAACTCGGCGTCGCTGAGCGGGCAACCGGCGGTTGCCGGATCCCGAGCT
>JAADHX010000422.1 GCA_013151655.1 Actinomycetota bacterium | reverse complement strand
GGCTATCGGCAGGCACGAAGCCGACGAACGTACTCATGTAGTCGGTCGCTGAATAGCCACCCGCTATTGGCTTTTGGGCTGTTCCGGTCTTGCCGGCAACGCGATAACCGTCGACCGAGGCCAACACGCCAGTTCCGTCGACGACGACAGCCTCAAGCATTACCGTGAGCTTGGCGGCGGTGTCTTCGGACATGACCTGGCGGCCGGGAGCCGTTGGCCAGGTGTGTAGTTCGCCCTCTTGGTCGACCGTTCCGCGCACGAGCGTCGGGGCCACGTAACGTCCTTGGTTGGCGATCGTGTTGTAGGCCGCAGCTACCTGAACCGGAGTTAGGGCCACACCCTGGCCGAAGGCAATAGTGGCCAACTCGGTCCCGAAGAACTCGTCTGGAATCATTCCCGCAGATTCGTCGGGAACACTCTGGGCGCCGTCGGAAGCGGTGAATCGACCGAAGCCGAGGGCATCGAGGTGGCTGCGAAGCCGCACGGGCCCTACGAGCTCGGCGATCTTGATCGTTCCAATGTTGGACGACCGAGCGACGATGTCCTGCACCGTCATTAGGCCAGTGCCGGTGCTGAAGGGCTCGACGAATGTCTTGTCCGAGTAGTCGTACAACCAAGGCACATCGAACTCGGTGTCTGGCCTGACCAACCCAGCTTCGAGTGCCGCCGAGACAGTAAAGACCTTGTTGACCGACCCTGGTTCGTACACATCGAGATAGGCCATGTTGTACGAAGCCGGACTCGCGATTCCTGTTTCGGGGTCGCGTTTGACTCCAGCCGAGGCCAACACTTCTCCGGTGCCGGCACGCAGAATCACCGCAACCCCACCACGCGACTCAGTAGCCTCGACCTGTTCGATGAGTATCTGCTCAGCGAGAAACTGCGTCTCGCGGTGAATCGTGAGCACCAGGTCTTCGCCGCTGGTGGCCGCCAGTAACTCGCGGTTGCCGTTTGGCAACAACGTTCCGTCCCGACCACGTTCGTACGATTCGAATCCGGCCACGCCGCGCAGGAGTTCGTCGTACTGCAGCTCGAGACCTGTCAGCGCCGTTTGATCAACATCGACCCGCCCGATAAGTCCGGAGGCGAACTCGCTGCCGTTCGGCAGAAGGCGCGATGGCTCTTGGCTTACGACCACACCACCGAGGGCAAGCTCGAGCACCGCGTTGCCGACAGCGGGCTCGACTTGGCGGTCGACGTATAGAAAGCGTCCACCAGAAGCGATCCGTTGGGCCAGTTCTTGGGCGTCGACGTCCATGACCGTCGCGAGCGCGTTGGCGGTGGCCAGCGGGTCATCGACAAGAGCTGGGTCGATCCAGATCGTGGGTCGGTCGTCTGACACTGCCAGAGCGTTGAGGTTTCGGTCGAGTATCGAACCTCGGTCAGCCGCCAGTTCGAGCTGGGCCGATCGCTGCGGGTTGCCCCATTCGGTGTACGTGGCTGTATCGACGATCTGAATGTCGACCAATCGCCACGCCACCACGCCGACCGCTAAGACTATCGCCAACATCACCACCAGGATGCGGCGCTGAGGACGCCCACGTCTGGCCGCGGCTGGCCTAGCCGTGGGCCTGGTTGCGCTTGCCGGCGCGGTTCGTCGAGGCCCTGAGGCGCCCAGAGTCGCCGACGGCCGATCTAGACGAGGTGGCCCCTTGACCGGCGCGACACCACTTCTGGCTGCGGGACGATGAAGAATGTGCCGATCGAGGTTCGGGTTTCGAACGGGTCGGGTGCGACTCGAGGTCACAGGCCTCCTGCCACTGCTAGTTGCGGAATCGCTAACCTCGTGGCCTCGTCGGTCTCGCCAACAGTTCTGGCAACGGCGGCCAATGCCTCATCGGGAACAACGAGGTCGATCGGCGTTGCCGGATCCACCAGCCCGATAACGCCGCGAGCGAGCCGTTCGATCACGGCCGGGGAGTTGTATTCCTGCACCTGAATTTGGAGGTCCGCAAGCCTTTCGGTCTCGAGCCTTAGCTCGCGCTCGACTGTCTCAAGTTTGTATTGAGTCGCAGCCATCTGACTGTGGAAGACCGCGAACCCGAAGGCAACACCGAGCAGGGCAACAACGAACACGCCGATAACAAGCGGCACGCGATGGGGTCTCGCCGGCGGAACCACATGAAGACGAGGCGGTCGAGCCGTCGATCGGGTCGTGGGCCGGCGGTCACGGCGAATCTCGGGCCGCTCAGCGGGTCGAACCGCTGGCTGAGCGCGGGCTGACTGTTGGCTGATTTGTGGCTGGGTTGCGATCAATTGAGGCCTTCGATCCGTTCGGCGGCTCGTAACCGCGCACTTCCGGCCCGCGAATTCGCTTCGAGTTCGTTGGCCAAGGGTTTGTGGGCTCCGTTAAACACGAGCCGCATACGAACCTTGGCGTCTGGAGGTGGAGGCAGATCTCGCCGCCCGGTGATCACGCGAGATTCCTCTTTCATGACTCGCTTGACGATCCGATCCTCACCCGAGTGATACGCGAGCACCACTAACCGGCCCCCGAGGTCGAGGCTGTCGATGGCGGCCAGCAGAGCGGGCTCGATCACGTCGAGTTCGGAGTTGACTTCGATCCGGAGGGCCTGGAAGGTTTTAGCTGCGGGCTGACGGGTCTTTCGTCGCACTGCCGCTGGCAAAGCATCGGCAACGATCGCGCTGAGGCTCGTGGTATCGAGCACCGGCCTCGACTTGACGATGGCGGAAGCGATTCGTCTGGCCTGCTTTTCGTCACCGTGGCGCCAGATGACGCTCGCGAGGTCAGCTTCGTCCCAGTTGTTCACTATCTCAGCGGCCGATAGTGCATCGTCGACGTTCATCCGCATGTCGAGGGGGCCGGTTTGACGAAACGAAAAGCCGCGGCCGGGGTGGTCGATCTGGGGCGAACTCACCCCAAGGTCGAATAGGACGCCGGAAAGGCTTCCCGGATCGACGACGTCGGTGAGTTGATCGAACCTGAGGTGGTGGGTCGTAAGGCGATCGGAATATCTGGCCAACCGTTCCTCGGCCGCGACCAGAGCCGCAGCGTCGCGATCGAGACCAACGACTTGAGCATTTGGACAACGCTCAAACAACGCCGCAGTGTGACCTCCGGCCCCAAGCGTGGCATCGAGGAACAGAGGCCGCTCCCGATCGGAGGCGCCGGCAGCCAGAAGGTCGACGACCTCGTCGCGCATCACCGGTACGTGGCGAAACTCGTCCATGGGTGGAGTCGAGTCTGGGGCCGCAGCTAGTTGCTCTTCTGCAAGGCCGTCGCGGTCGTGCTGTCTTCCGGCGAGTTCACCATCCGACGGATGCCGGATGGTGCTTGACGGGACCGGGCGGAGCATTTTGGATCCTTGCTCGCCGGAAGACAGCACGGCCGCGCGACCGTGCAAAGGGAGGGCCGTGACACTGCCGGGCTGGATCGGCAGCATCACGGGGGTGCTTGGCTGAATTAGCACCGCGGTCATGTTTGGTTTTCCTGACCAAGAAGAAGACGAAGATGGATGTCAGTGTCGTCACCGGCAATGAGGGCTTCTCGGCCCTCTCCCCCGAGTTCGGCCCACCGATCGTGGGACCAGACTTCGAGGTGAGTTATGGCGCCGTTGATGACACAGGCTTTCGATATACCGGCAAAGTCGCGCTGATCGAGCGAGACCGGGATGCGGCCCTGCTTGTCGGGCGTGACACGCGTAGAACCGGCGGCAAAGGCTCGGAGTTGGTTCCGAGCGATTCGACCGGCTCTCGCCAACTGCTGCTTCTCCGCGACTTGTTCTTTGAAGATCGATTCGGTCATCAACGACAGGCAACCGTCGAGTGACTCGGTAAGGAAGGCGCCGGCCCGAAACTGCTCGCGGAACGCGGACGGCAAGATGAGCCGTCCCTTCTCATCAAGCGAATGCTCGAAGGTTCCTAGAAACACGTCTGGTATTCCTTAGTAGCTAGTTGAGGCCGTCTCAGGCTTGATCTGTGGCACGAAATCGGAGGAGCTGGGCGAAGCACTCCCCGGCACTCCACTTCCCTCCACATCTCGCCAAGATAGGCGTCGGATTCGGGGGTACGCAACGACACGAATGGCCAAATGCGGCCGCTCCACTGGTCACGCAGGGCAACATTCTTGTAACTACATCGATGTAATTCTCACTCTAAGCGGCCAAAACATTGAGCAGTAACTGCGGGCTGCGAACGGTCGTTCGGCTGTCGGATCGACGTCCGAATCGGCCTGAAAACTTGAGAAAAATCTCGAGATTTCCGACTTTCGAGACGTATCCCGACCCAATGCCGCGCTTCGGCTACGCGATGAGCTCGCGTTTGACCGCTGCGGCATCGATTCCGAGGTCGATCAAGCCGACTCCGGCCTCGCCAACGGCCTCCATCGCTTCGATAGTTCTCGATCGGTCTACGAGCGCCTCAACCAGCAGCGCAGCGGACCATACCGTCGGCATCCAACACATGAATCGTGACGCTTCGCGGGTTCGGCGTTGAGAGATTCCGACCAGCTTTCGATCGTCGACAAACAGCTCTCCAGGTCCGGCACCAGCGAAACAGATCAAGTCGCTGTACGGACCGGCTCGTAGACCACCTCGGTGAACCGTTGCCACAACCTGTACGTCGATGAGCCACGGCCGGAGCCACAACTCGAGTGCATCGCCTAACCAACCAAACGCAACACCAACGTCTTGGACCCAACGGTCATCGTCGCGAGGAATGGTGATGTCGAACCACACACCATCGGTTGGTCCGACCCACACCGCTCCCCCGCCGCCGCGCCGACGTACCACTTCGGCTTCAACACGGTTATGAACGAGCACCGACCGCTGAGCCGAGCCGAGCACTATCGCCGGACCGTCGACTTCGATCAGCTCCAGAACAGCTCGGTCAGATATGAGGGGCCGACCGTGAAGCTCCGAGGCACTCCCATGTTGAACTACAACGTCGAGGCCGTTAGCCGAAGCGAACCCGTTGGGCTGCTCGATCGAGCGAATCGCGCCTCGGCCAGTCGCGGCCATGGTTCAGGCCGACAGATCCGGCCAACGACGGCACCACTCGAGCCACACGACTACGTCGGCTGGGTCAGGTGGTGTGGACCCATCGCCGCCATACATGGTCGACGATCGAAACGAGGCGTAGTCGGCAGCCGGTAGCGGCAGGAACGGAGGTCTAGCCCACCAACGCGATGGAGCCATGCGAAACGTTTGACGCCACGCGGTCGGCCACAACCGCGGCCGCTTCGCTATCGCCACACCGACCGGCACTAGCTGCCACATGTTCACAAGCTCCGTCGACAGACGCACTGCGTGTTGCCTGGGACTACCTTCGGCTCGTGATTCGCTGCGCTCATCAGGCCGCTCCGGCTGCTCGGACTAGTGGGGCGTCGCCTACCCGCTCGGCCTCTTAGTCGCGAGCTAGTCAACCTCTATCGGACCAAGGTCCGGAGTCGGAGCGAGGTTCTTTGGGCAGGCCGAGGAGTTTCTCGCCGATGATGTTTCGTTGCACCTGCGACGTGCCCGCATAGATGGTGCCAGCCCTCGCGTTGAGGAAGGTGTCGGTCCAGGATCGATAGTTGTTCGCAGGCGTACCAGCCGCGTCGGCCTGAAAGGCAGACTTGGGCGGCTCGCCTTCGGGCACCATGGCGTGGGCACCAATGATGTCGACTGCGAGCTCGGTGACCACCTTGTGGTACTCGGACCAGTTGAGCTTCGTTATCGCGGCATCTGGGCCTGGAGCCTCGCCGGCCAGGAACTTGGTGAGAGTGCGCATACCTAGGTAACGCATGATCTCGACCTTGCTGTACGCCCACGCAAGCTGCTGGCGGGTAGTTGCATCTTCGTTTGAGCCTGTTGTTTTGGCGAGCTCGACCAGCCGATCGAACTCAGCCCCGAATGTTACGGGCAACGTGGCCGCGGCTTCGCCTCGTTCGTAGCCAAGCAGGGTCATGGCGACCATCCAGCCGCCATTCACTTCACCGATGACGTGTTCTTTGGCACAACGAGCGTCGGAGAAGAAGACCTCGTTGAACTCCGACTCGCCCGAGATCATCCGAATGGGGCGAACTTCCACACCAGGTTGATCCATCGGCACCAGAAGGAAACTGATGCCACGGTGTTTGGCTGCGTCGGCGTCGGTGCGGGCCAGCACGAAGATCCAGTCGGCTAGATGACCAGCCGATGTCCAGATCTTCTGACCGTTGATGACCCATTCGTCGCCGTCGAGCACGGCCTTGCAACCGAGGTTGGCTAGGTCGGAACCGGCATCGGGTTCACTGTAGCCCTGGCACCAAGTGTCTTCGCCGCTGAGAATTCGGGGCAAGAAGTAGTTCTTCTGCTCCTCAGTGCCTAGGTGGGCGATGGTGTTGCCAACCATGCCGATGCCAAAGACATCGTTGGGGCCACCCGTCGGCACACCAGCTTTCTGGAACTCTTCGGCCACGATGACCTGCTCGAGCGCTGAGAGTCCTGAGCCGCCGTACTGGGTCGGCCACGACAGACCTAGAAGGTTGTTCTCCGACAGCGTTGCTCGCCAGTCGGTAGTGAACTGTTCGGCCGCCGCGTTGTCGAGTGCGCCAATCCCGCGCCAGTTGGCCGGGAGGTGTTCTGACAGGAACGCTTGAATCTTCTCTCGAAACGCGCCCGACTCGGCTGGGTAACTTGGATCCATCTAACCAACACTAGTTGCGGTGATGGTTTAGGTCGAAATTGTCGTACGGTCGGAGCCCGATGCGCGAACGACATCCTGTCGGGTCTACTCAAGTAACTGTCTGTACCGCGTATTGGAACATATGACAGTTCCGATACCTACACGCTTCACTGAGGAAGAGATCGCTCTCATCGACGACCTAGTCAGCCATCGCGTCGCCGACAGTCGATCCGCTGTCATCCGCAAGGGACTGCACGACCTCGCCGAATCGGTTCGCCGAGCGCGAATCGGCGCCACGATCGCCGACTCCTACCGAGAGAACCCGCAAAGCTCAGAAGACGACGACCTTGCCATGGCCGGCGCCATAGCGATGACCGAAGCCGAACCGTGTTAGCTCAAACCGAACGTCGCCACATTTGACCTCCTCGCCGCCGTGCCGTAGTCAGTCCTAACAACGCGCCTGGGAACGTTGGGGTTCAAAGGACGTCAGCAGATCTGTGATGCGCTCGATGCCATCGCCGACTGTTGAACTCTGCCACCAAGCTTCGGCCCGAAACAGGTCGAGACGAGAACGGCGGCGTCTTCTCCTCGCAGAGAGACCACCGGGGTGCGAGCCCGGCGTACTCATGTAGATATCCGTCCGCGGTCGCGTCAAAACCACTCTTCGTTGCCGATTTCTTTCGGATCCACTCCGCTCCGTGACAAGTGCCAGCTCAGATGTCGATGTCCCACCCCACGAGTAGGCTGTCGACCAAGCCCAAGACGGTCGACAGCCTAGAGATCAGCCGATGCGCCGGCCAGAAATCAGCAAGGCCGAGCGAACGTTAACGATGCCAAGTCTCGCAGCTCGGGCCGGCGTCCAGTACTGGAACCGCCTACGGCAGCTAGTGGTTACCCAGAGTAGTTTTGGCGCAACCGCGGGCGCATCCGACCACGGTTCAGAACAGTCACCGGTGCATCGGCGTAGCTAGGCGATCACAAGTTGGGGTACGGCCAGCCATCTGGTTGACACACAACTCTCTACTGCTCCTGGCCAGCCTCACTGAGGACCTTCTCACTCAACGGGCGGCCGTCGCCAGACTCTAAGCCGTCCGCTATTAGCAAACGAAACCGTCGAGCAGCCTCGGTACGTTGGTCGTTGCGGATCAGCTCTAGAAGATATTCACTGGTGTTGCCGTACCCGCCAGACTGAACACGTTGATCGATGTACTCGCGCAACGACTCGGGCAGAGAAAAGCTCATGGTGTTTCGGCTCACGTACCGATCGTGCGCTGCCTATCAACTGTTGTCAACAGACCTGGTGAAGATGGAAGGTGCGGTTCCAGCCATCGGCCGGCTAGGTCAATGAAACACGTACACCGGACACGCGGCCTGGCCCGATCGAGATTGGTGCCCGACATTGGCAACACCGACGGCGTTAGAAAAGACGTCGCTCACCTGCGGCAGGCAAATCTTGCATTCGGCCCAGAAGAGTAGCACTTGTGCTACCGTTCGAGAATGGACACGATCGGGCTTCGAGAGCTGCGCCAGGACGCATCTGAAATCGTTCGGCGCGTTGAGCGCGGTGAACAGATTGACATCACCGTCGCTGGCCGACTCGCCGCCAGGCTCGTACCTGCTACTCCGAAGCAATGGCAGCACTGGAGCGCGATTTCCGAAATGCTCGGCGGCCAGGCAGATCCCGACTGGGAACGGGACCGAGATCTCATCGACCAGTCCCTGGAAAATCCCTGGGATGACGGGTGAGAGCACTACTAGATACCAGCGTTCTGATCGCTACGAATGTGCCCGATTTGGAGGGCGAACTGGCCATCAGCGCGGCCTCGCTCGCCGAGTTACATTTCGGAGTGATGGTCACTACCAACACAGCAGTCCGCGCCGAACGTCTCCGAAGACTGTCAATTCTGCAACGAACCTTCGACCCGTTGACCATCGATGATGACGTCGCAACCAGCTACGGGCGTCTCGCCGCAGCCGTCGCCGAAATCGGCCGACAACCGCGATCACGGGTGTTCGACCTATTGATCGCGGCGACAGCCCACGCCCACGATGCCCGCTTGTACACCCGCAACGCGGTAGACCTCATCGGACTCGAAGAGCTCATCGAAATCGTGCCCGTCTGAAGCTGGTAGCCACCGCGGCGAGATCGCCAGAAGCCCTGTGTGCCAAATTGGGGCGGTCAGCTACATGAGATGTGGCTCAGGCGCTCAAGAATAAATCCTCGGTCCAGAACCGGAACTCCGATGTGCTACGCCATGTGGGTGAGATGACGGAAGCTGAGATCGGCGCAGCGATGGGGATCCGCCGAGGCACGGTGTCGTCAACGCTTCGCGACGCATATCGCAAGCTCGCTCCGAGCCTCGCCGACGCCCCGATCGAGACGAAGGGAACCACGCCATGAACGAACTCGACAAGCTAGGTGCCGACGCACTCGCCGATCCGATCCGCAGTCCTCCGCCCGTCCGAACAGTGGTTGCCGGGGCACAACGAAGACACCGACGACGCCGCGGGGCCATAGCTGGACTCGCGCTCGTTGCCGCTGGCGCGTCGGGTTATGGCGCCTGGGCGGTAGCAAGCGGCACCGAGGTGACTCGGGTTGAAACCACAAGCAGCCTCGATTCGGTGGCGACCACGACTCCGGAGCCCGCGCCCTCATCAACCGAAGAGGTGCCGGTCGCAACGCCTCAAGCCGAACCCCTCGACACCGACGGCCTTATCATCAAGCTCGAAGATGCTGGCATCGACGTCGACGAGATAGCGCAACCCGCCGCTGCTGCATCGCCTCTTTTTGCAGGGACCGTCCGCAATTTGTGCGTGGGCAGCGAGCCTGTCTGGCTGTACGAGTACCCCAGCACGGAGGCACGCGAGACTGAGTCCGACTGGATCACTCCCGATGGTCAGCTCCGCAGATCAGAATCAGCGGTCAGCGTTAGCTGGATTGGTCCACCGCGCTTCTACGCGGCCGGGCGCATCATTGCACTCACCCTTTCCGGCGACTCCCCCGTCGCTGACCTGCTATCGGCACTGCTTGGGCCAACGCTCAGCCCCGAAGTCAGCCGCGCACGCGGTAGTGGCGATCAACCGTGCTCGCCCACCGCCCCGGCCAAACTGCTCGCACCAAGTGGTCCTTCTCTGGCAGGGGCGCCTGACGAGGTCGGCGGCCGTGTACCTCTCCCATACTGCGGCGCCGAACTCCTGACACCCACGATGAGCAATCCTCTTCCCAACATCGAGGTCTCCGAAGGACCCAGCGCCTGCTATGAACAACGGGCCGCCGCAGGACTGCCGACCGAGATGATCGAGATCCGTACCACCATCGAAGGCGGCCCGATACTTCGCATCGTGCGGTTGTTACCAGACAGCCGAGAAGAGATTTTCACCGACACGACCCGCGACGCCTTCGGCGGCCAAGCCTGGTCCAGGCTCACCTGCGCTTCGCACAGACCCACCCGCTTCACCAACGACAACTTCAGCGACTGCGGCTCGTTCGAAATACTCGATCCTTAGAGTCGCTATCGAGCGCCTCAGACGGGACCACCTCCCAGCCAACGAGGGAATCGAACCGCTAGCGCGATTCGGCGAGCAGAAGCGCAATACGAGACTCATTGTTGTCTACGTACTCAAGCTCAATTTCGTATCGAATCTCGTCGACCGTGGCCCTAAGACCGGTGTCTTCATCACAGAACTCGTCGTCGGACCAGGCAAGGCCCTCGAGCACGATGACCTCATCTGTAGTCATGTTCTGCGACAAAGCGACCTGGGTAATGCCATCGACGAGGGCGCCTCGATCCTGAATGTCGTATCCACGCGACCTCATGCAGGCCGACCACTCGGTCCAAGCAGCAGCCACACCTTCGCTGGCATCGACGGCGTCGCCGAGCGCGACGATCTCCTCGAGCAACTTGGAAGGTATCGAGTCGCTGTCTGGATACTCGTCGAGAGCATCTCCCTGACAGCCCTGATTGGCTCTTCCGAACGCGGTGAACCACGCTTCTCGGGTTGTGGTGTCGAGATCTGCGACCAGGGCAAGGTTCGGGCTTTCCCACCCAGTCGCAACCTCACCACGGGCGACTGCAACAGAGCGGGACACACCGTAGAACGGAGCTAGTTCGGCCGCAGCATCAGGAAACTGGTGCCTTGCGTCGGGTATGTACTCGAATCCGTTGACCCTCATACATTCCTCGATCGCTAGCTCTCTGTCGAGAACTACTACCTGCTGAGCCTCAGCTAGCTCCTCGACCGACAGCGGCACACCCAGTAGGCGGGCCAGCGGACTCTCGAATCGCGGCGCGGTTTCCTCATCCCCGTTACCGTCAGCCATGGGAGGTTCGGTCACCGTCGACGATGTCGATGACGCACCGCTGCCTTCATTGACAGCCAATGTCGTAACCGAAATATCGGCGGACAGACCCGAAGTGTCATCCGCTAACGCCATCTGCGGCGTCGCAACATCGCTAGCAGGTTCGCTGTTGCCTGGAGATGAACACGAAGCGAGCAGTGCAATCGCCGCTGGAAGTAGGCACCCTCGCAGACCTCTCATCACATTCATCGAACCCACCTTCTCCTTAGTGTCCAGAAACTACTCTGCACGAAATGCGTTCGAGGGTCACGACAGAGCCCCACCGGGACCTGTCACCAGAAGCAGCGGTCGGACGACCAAGCGAGCCACGACGTTGCGCCGGCTCCACACCAGCATTCCTCCCAGACCCGGAATGAACAGATCGGTTGAACGGCTCAAAGTCAGTGGTTGCGAGGGTCACGACCGGGCTCACAGGAACCACACCTTCCGAGGCTCTGGAGCTGGTCAGCATCATGCCCGGCGAGCGGCCAGCAGTGCTCGGTGCTTGTCTCCATGAGTTAAGTCGCGAACCCAGTTCCGGGAGTGCGGTACGGCTCCCGTGGCGGCGCAAAGGCTGCGGCCGACTCCTTGCCAGAACGGACCACGCCAAAGGTCACAAGAAGCAGTCCTAGAGTTGGGACACCCTCAACGAAGACAATGGCTACGCCGCTGCGATCCGTGGTCGACCACTCGACTACCTCAAGGTCGAACATGATGTTCGCACCGATGATCGAGTGTGTCCAACAATCTTCTGCGCCCGCAGCTTCACGCATGGTGCGAGCGCTCTCGAGCGCCTCGTCCGCACGACCCAGCGAAGTGACAAACTCCCTAAGGTGTGCAGCCAGGAAGCTGGCATCGCCGTCGTGGCTGTGGATCAAGAACACCTCCCAGTTGTCCTCCATCGGGCCCACATCACCCAGGCCTTCTCCAGGTCGGCACAACAACACGTGCAGTCCTCGATGTCGAGGAAACGATGACCGGTCGAGTTCATGCGATTAGCCACCTCTTCCAACTGGTCCGCGGTTTCGACCTGGATTCCGAAGTGGTTCACTTGGGCATCTTCTGACGCTGCGAACTTCGTCGATACGACAAACATCGAATCGATAATCGTCGATACGTCCACTAAGGTCACGACCATGAAACGGATACACATTGGACTCAAGGTCGACGACATCGAGACGGGCGTCGATTTCTACACACGACTGTTCGGGGCAGAACCGACGCTGCAGCGAGACGACTACGCCAAGTGGATGCTCGACGATCCACGGGTCAATTTCTCGATCGATACCCACGGCGACGGCCCCCCAGGGTCGGCGCACTACGGGTTACAACTCGAGACCATGGCCGAACTCGAAGATGCCCGGGATCATGTCGACTCCGCCGCACTTTCCAGAACAGACAAGAACAATCTCGTGTGTGGCTACCAACGGCAACACAAATCATGGGTGTCTGACCCCCATGGCCTGAAATGGGAGCTCTTCTACACCGAAGGGATCGCCGACGAGGGTTACGGCTGTGACGAAACTCCAGCCGCGCCATGAAACTCCTTGAGTGCGACCAGTTGCTGTTGTCGACCCTCAGCGATTCTGACGCCGACGAGTTGGCCAGGGTCCTGAAAGCTCTCGCACATCCGGTTCGCCTCAAGCTGGTCAACATCATCGCCACCTCAGGCGAGGCGTGTGCCTGTGACTTCCCCTCGCTCGTCGGCAAAACGCAGGCAACCGTCAGCCACCACCTCACACAGCTAACGCAAGCAGGCATCCTCCAACGAGAACAACGCGGAAAATGGGCCTGGTTCCAGGTGGACTCAGACCATTTGGCCGAAATCTGTGCAGTGATCTGCTGACTCAGGACTCGTAACGATTCGCGGCACGCGAATGGCTCAGTCGGCGTGCAGAACTTCGGCGACTTCAGTCGCCCTGCTGGCCATCGATGGCTTCTCTTATGAGATCGGCGTGGCCCGCGTGGCGTGCGGTTTCTTCGATCATGTGAACCATGATCCAGCGAAGGCTGACCTCGATTCCGAACCGTTCGCTAATCACTGTCTCATCGAGGCTCGACAGAGTTGAAACGAGCTCACGCGATCGTTCGCACTGCGTGCCGTAAAACTCGACGACAGCTTCGATATCGCCCTCTACCGAGAACTCCTCGGTGAGATCTCCTCGCCACTTGGGGTCGTCGATCGGCTCGGAGCCGAACGAGTCGTGGAACCACCGACGCTCGGTCCATGCGAGATGGTTCAAGATAGCCAACAACGACAGCGACGAAGTTGTAGGCGTCGAGTGGGCCTGTGCTGCTGTGAGCCCATCCACCTTGCGGGTAACAGCGAGACGCATCGCATCCAAGAACGCCTCCAACATCTGGCGTTCACTTGCAATGTAGGGAACTGAGGGTGGATGACTGAGGGCAGTCACGTCGTGGAGCTCCGGTGGTCGATAGAGGGCTGTTGCTCCGGTGACCTAGTGATCTCCGAGGCTCGCAGAAGTTCGACGAGCGAGTATTGCTCGGGCCTGGAATATAGCCTGCCGGAATGATCAACCCGGTCGAAGAGTGCCGCGTCGGACTCGACTATCTCGAAACGGTAACGGCGCTGCTCAACCGGATTCGTCGCGCTGATCCAACGGCAGGATTGTACGAAGCCGCGGAACTGCAATGGTGGTGGGCAACAAACCCCCGCACCACCGATGACCTCGAACAGCTCTTCTGGTTCGATGACCTGGGCCGGCCGGCGGCCGCGGTGATCGCCACCGACTTCGGCGATGCAACCCAGCTAGATCCGCTGGTGCTGCCGGACGCGACTGCGGAGTGGATCGAACACGTAATGCAGCGTGGCCTCGACCACGCCAGCAGCTCAGGTTTCGAGGCAGTTATGCTTGAGGTCGACCGAGCCGATGATGCGCTCCGTGCGGTATTGGATAGGCGGGGATTCGCGATCGAGGAAGACGGACTTGTCGAGTCCTGGCTGGCCGCAGATGCCCGACCGCCAGTCAGCGCGCTACACGACGGGTACCAGTTGTTTGACCGGCGCACGGCCATCGACCGCGAGCACCACATGGCCAACGAGCAACGCAACCATTTCAACCCCGAGCCGCGCCTGAACCAGACCTCGTTGTATCGTGCCGACCTCGATCTGGCCGTCTACGACGAAGGGGACAACGTCGCTGCTTACGGGCTTTTCTGGTACGACCCAGCGACCGCC
>JAADHX010000217.1 GCA_013151655.1 Actinomycetota bacterium | reverse complement strand
CTGACCTGAGGGTGGAGGTAAAATGCTGATCGAACCCCCGAGACCAACAAACGAACCGACGCCGTTTCGCATTTGCGTCATTGGTGGCGGTTGGGCCGGCAGCCGACAGATCGAGGCTGTTGCTGAACTCGCGTCCGATGTGGAGGTCCTAGCGCTTGTCGACCCGGATGTCGAACACGCTACTGGTGTCGCCGCACGGTTCGGCATCGGATCCGTATACGACGATTACCGGTCGATTCTGTCGGACGACACCATCGACGCTGTGTCGGTGTGTACGCCCCATGACAGCCACAGGGACATCGCGATACAGGCGGCCGAGGCAGGCAAGCACGTTCTGTGCGAAAAGCCGCTTGCGCTCTCGGTCCAAGACGGTGTTGAAATGAACGAGGTCGCCGAACGTCATGGAATCACTTTATTCGTAGCTGAGAACGAGTGTTACACGGCCCAGGCACGCTTCCTCAAGACTGGCCTTTCTGAGATTGTCGGGGAGCTGCTGCATGTATCCGTGCGATCCGGTTTCCGAAGTCCCGACTTCGGGTACTCGGGTAGGCGCGCATGGCTGACCCAACCCGAGCATGGGGGCACAGACACATGGACCCTGCAAGGAGTACATACCATTGCCCAAATCAGGTTCGCTTTTGGTGAGATCGAACAAGTATTCATGTCACCACACAGCGGAGCCTCGTTCAGGAGGCGTAACCTCAATGCCTCGATGACAGGAACATTGGTCCTCGAGGGTGGGGTCGCGATCAACCTCATCCAGACATCAGAGGTCGACTTCGGCGACCTGCGCACCTACGACATATACGGTAGCGAGGGCTCGATAGCGGTCAATTCGAACGGCTATCGGCTGCTCGGCTCTGTGGCTGCGGATTTTGTTCCGTTCCCGTCGACAGGGCTGTCCTCGTACGCCCGCGAGATCCGAGCGTTCGTGGCAAACGTGCGCGGAGAACAGTCAGGTCCGACCACAGGCAGAAGTGAACTTCAGACACTTGCGGTCATACAAGCCGGATACGAATCTGCGCGGGACCGATCGGTCGTTCGCCTGTTCAGTTGAGATAGCTGGCAGTCGGTTGATCGGGCGCGCATTCTTGGACCGGAATTCCTCCGGTGGTCATCTCGCTGCGATCTCGGAAGCGATCTTTTCGACCACCATGTTGTGGCGTCGTTGCATGTTGTGAGTGTCGGCATCGAACCGGTTGCCCACGAAATCTTGATACGGGACAGCGGAAGTGACGTCGTTGCCACCTTCTGTGCCACAGTCAGCAACCCGGACCCGTACCGCCTGCAGATAGTCTGCCGACCACAGGATGGTATTTCGCACGGATTCTGTACCTAGGACCACGGGACCGTGACCAGGAACCAGCACAGCAGCGTTTCGGTTCGCGAGAGACCGCAGGCTGGTTTCGAGTTGCAAGCTGTCGCCATCGGAAATCGCCGGCACGATCGCCGTCACAACGGTGTCAGATGTGATCAACACGCCGTCGTCAGGGAGAAATGCACAGATGCTGTCCGGAGTATGCCCCGGGGTGTGGAACAGCTCGACTGGACGATCCCCGAGGTCAATGATCAGCGAGCGTTGAAGAAGTACCGAAGGATGGGCAAGGCTCGCATACAGCTCTGCGGGATCCTGGTCTGTCCTCGACGCGTGTGCCGACACGGAGTTCCGAACTATATCGTCGTGCTTGCTGTGTGCGATGACCTCTACGCCGTCGAACTGGCCGCTGCCGAATACGTGGTCCGGGTGCCCGTGCGTTATCGCGAGATAATCAACTCGGCGGTCGCGGGCCTTTGCGATGGCAACCATCGCTGAGGCCTCCGAAGGGAACATGCACGCATCGATCGCCAGAACGTCGGAGGTTCCAAACACGATCGCGTTCTTACCCTGAACGACGCTGTGTTCGAAAACGACGATGCCAGGGATCGGTTCGAGTCTGTGTTCAGAGGACATCGCGATCCGTCGAAAGGGACGGGACCATCTCTCGATAGCGGTCGAACATCTCGTCGTACCGCTCCGTGTTTCCTGCGTTGGGTTCGAACACCCGGCGATGACTGTCGGTGGCCTCTGGAGTATCACGCCAATCGAACCATCCCAAGCCGACGCCGGCTATGAGGGCGGTTCCGTACGCCGAGGCTGCAATAGTCGTCCGATCGAGCGGCTTCGCAAAGACATCGGCCATGATCTGGGTCCATTCGTCACTTCGTGCACCGCCGCCAATCAAGCGACATGAACGCAGCACGTGGCCTGTGCGCTCGAGCGCGGATGCTCCGTCGCGCAGCGACAGCGCGACACCTTCCATTACGGCGCGAGCCATGTCACCCAATGACGTAGATGCGGAGACTCCCGTGAACGCTGCCCGGAGATTCGGATCCCAGTAGGGCGACCGTTCTCCCGAGAGGAACGGGTGGAAGAGGACGCCGTCGGCTCCCGGTGGGGACTGCGCTGCGAGCTCACCAACCGACTCCACGCTGTCGGATCCACCGATGGCCTGGAGGAACGTGGTCTGGAACCATTTCATCGATGATGCCCCTGCGTTGGTTGAAGCCATCGCGATCCACAATGGGGGTACCACGTAGGGATACGTGAGGAGGGTCGGATCAGGCTCTGGCTTCTCGGCCAGCGTGAGCACGGTCCCGGACGTAGCGAGTTTGATGACGGTCTCTCCGATTTCGCTCATCCCGACACCGATCGCTTCCGCGGTGGTGTCACCGGAACCTGTGAACACGGGCGTGCCGACCGCTAGGCCGGTGCTTGCTGCGGCAGCGGGGAGGATCTCGCCCGCCTGCTCATGGGCCTCGATAACTCGGGACATGTCGGATGCGCTCAGACCGACGAGGGCGCACAGTTCGTCTGACCACTCGACCCGCAGGCTGTCATAGAGCTGAGTTCCCACGGCATCGTACGGATCCGTCGTTATCTCACCGGTGAGTCGGTACCGAACGAAGTCCTTGGTGACCTGGATCGACGAGGTAGCAGCGAAGATCTCCGGCCACTCCTCCCGGATCCACGCGAGTTGCGCAAGCGTCCAGCTGGGATTCGAGGGATGGAGGCTAAGCCGCTCGATCATCTCCCCGGACTCACGATCCAACCGATCTGCCTGCGGCTTGCTGCGGAGATCGGACCAGTGCAGCACCGGTGCGAGGACCGCTCCTTCGTCGTTGAGTAAAGCGACGTTGTGCGCCGGTCCGTCAACAGCTAGACCGACTACCTTGGATTGACCCAACTGCGCGAGACACCCCTGAATGACCGCCTCTGCAGCGCGATGCCAGTCGTCTGCGTCGACCTCGGCGCGTCCTGGTGTTGGGCGAGTGACGGTGTACGGGTGGGAGGCCTCCGCAAGGACTTCACCGTTCTGATCGACTGCGACCGCCTTGGCGCTGCTGGATCCAACATCGATTCCCAGCACTACTGGTCTTGAGTCGTCAGCTGTCGTCAAGATCGCCGGCCCTCGCTTCGTCTAGCTGTTTGATCTTTGTTACCTTTGGAGCCGACCGTCCACCAGCGAATTCTGATGTCAGCCAGTGGTCGACGACCTGGTGGGCCGTAGCCGGACCAATCACTTGAGCACCCATTGTGAGTACCTGGGCATCGTTGCTCTTTCGAGCCCGCTCCGCAGAGTATGTGTCGTGCGCACAAGCTGCTCTGACGCCGGGAACCTTGTTCGCCACCATTGCCATGCCGATTCCGGTCCCACAGATCAGCACACCCCGATCTGTCTCGCCATTCTGGATTCGTCTAGCGAGCTTGATGGCGACGTCTGGGTAGTCGACCGCTTCATCAGCATCGCCCTCGCTGACATCAAGCACAGTATGTCCCAGGCCTTCGAGGTAATCGACGAGGTCCTCTTTGAGGTCGTTCCCTAGTGGGTCGCTGCCTATCAGTATCTTCACGATCGTTTCCTTATCGTTCCATTGGCTCGCTCGGCACGAACTGAAAGCGCAGGCGTCTGGTCCGTGGACCGTCGAAGTCGAGCAGTAATACGTGCTGGTACGTACCAAGGTCGAGCGCGCCGTCTTTCACCGGAACAGCCACATGTGCGCTGGCAAACGCTGACAGCACATGGGCCACGGTGTTCGGGTTGTTCTCTCGTATGTGACGGAAGGGGCCGATACCTGCCAGCCACTCCCTCGCGACCAGCCTTAGGTCGTCGTGCAGGTTCGGATCATCCTCACAGATAATCACCGCGGCAGTCGTGTGCGGCGTAAAGATGTGTCCGATACCGGTTCCCACACCCGAGAATGCTTCTGCGACCGTTTCTGTCACATCGACCACATCGATTTCAGACTGGGTATCGATTGAAACCTCAGACATCAATTCCACCTTCCAGTATTCGTCTCACATGACCTAGGAAAATAGCAGCACCCTCGCCGTCGATCGCACGGTGATCAACAGAAAGCGTCAACCGGGCCATCGGCCGAATGACCACGACATCGTCCGACACGACGGGACGCGGGACCACACGCCCTACCGCCAGGATCATCGGGTCTGGCACGTCGATGATCGCCGTGAAGGCATCGACCCCATACATCCCGAGATTCGATACCACCAAGCTCTTGGGCTCGAGATCGTCCGGCCTCAGTTGAAAGGCTCGCGCGCGGGCTGTCGCTTCAGCCAGACGTGCAGAAATCTCTGAGATGTCCGCACCGCTCAGATTTGGGAGTGTGACGTTGATGAGTCCCCGCTCCGATGCGACTGAGACTCCGACTGCCACGGTGGAACGGCGCTCAAGCTCGCCATCGTGAAACGACACGTTCACGTCGGGCACGAGGGACAATGCCTGGGCGCAGGCATCGATGATCACAGCTGTGATGGTTGGAGCACGATTACCCGGAGGCATCGCTTTTCGACGCTCTTCGACTGTGGAGAAGTCGACGTCCATCTCGACGTAGAAATGGGGAACAGTCGATTTCGAGATGGCTGTCCTGCGTGCAACAGCTGCTCGTATCTCCCGGGATGCCTCGCCACCGTCGGTGCCCGAGGAAGCCACGCCCTGTACGTCGCTTTCGGTGATCATGCCGTCGCGTCCCGATCCGGTGATCGTAGTTATGTCTACAGACATGCTTCGAGCCAGCTGTCTCGCTCGTGGCGACGCGGCGGTCTTGCCCGACGGCGCCAGTGAACTTCGAGCTGTCGCGAGATCTTCGGGGTGTGACGGTCGCTGGTCTAGGACCGGATCGGCGGGCGGATTATCTTGTCCCGCTGAATCGGATGATGCCCTTGCCGTTTCGAGCTTTCCGACGACCTGGAGTGGCATGACGAGGCTGTTGTCCCCACAGATGATCTCGGCGAGGGTTCCGTCGGCGAAAGCCGGGATCTCGACGATTGCCTTCTCGGTATCAACTTCGAAAAGAACGTCACCCTCAGAGATCGAATCTCCAACGGTCTTGAGCCACTCGATCAGCGTCACTTCGTCGACGGCCTCTCCAACCTGGGGAATGACGATGTCCTCGAGAGCCATCAAATGATCCTTCGAATGGCGGCTTCGATGTCATCCGTGGACGGCACCACTGCTTCCTCTAGTCCGGGTGCGTACGGCATGGGCGTATCGAGACTGGTCACGCGCTCGATCGGTGCGTCGAGATACATCAATCCTTTTTCGGCGACCTCGGCGGCAACATGCGCGCTCCACCCACCCTTTCGGGGTCCTTCGTCTACGAGGACGAGCCGACCTGTTTTTTCAACTGAGGCGATCACTGAGTCGAGATCGAAGGGGACCAGCGTTCGTGGGTCGATCACCTCAACGGAAATGCCTTCATCAGCGAGTCCTGAGGCGACCTTGAGCGACCGGTGAAGCATGAGAAGGTTCGCAACGACCGTGACATCCGTGCCGGCCCGCTTGATGTCAGCAACACCGAACGGAATCGTGTAGTCCTCACCGTCCGGGACGAGGCCCGTGCTTGTGTCTCGGTGGGCCAGATTGCGACCACGCGAGCCATAGAGGTGTTTGTGGACGCAGAAAAGCACAGGGTTCTGACTCCGCACAGCCGACTTGAAGAGTCCCTTGGCGTCATAGGGCGACGAAGGAGTCACGATCTCCAGGCCAGGAACTCCGAAGAACACCGTTTCGAGCGAATTCGAGTGCTGGGCGCCGCGACCCGATGCCCCAGTCGGAAGCTGGAACACGAGAGGGACCTCGACTTGGCCACCCGACATGTATCGAAGTTTCGCGGCTTGTTGGATCACCTGGTCGGCCGCGGTGATCAAGAAGTCTCCGTACTGGAAGTCGATGACAGGCCGCATACCTTCGATGGCTGCTCCCACACCCATACCAACGAAACCTACCTCAGAGATCGGTGTGTTCATGACACGTTCGGGACCGAATTCATCGAGAAAGCCGAGTGTGAAGAGGAACGAACCGCCAATGCCTATGTCCTCGCCCATGACGAAGACCGATTCATCCCGCAGCATTTCTTCTCGCAGGGCCTCGCGTAGCCCCTGAACGATCGTGAGGTTACGTGACTCATCCATAGACGTGGTCCTCCACCGTTCGGGGGTCTGGAACGGGAGCGGCTTCGGCTGCGGCGACAGCAGCGTCGAGCTCCGCGTCGACGTCCTCCTCGATTGTCTTGAGTTGCGCATGCGTCATGATTCCGTTCAGGAGAGTCGTTCGGAAGCGCTCGATCGGGTCGTCAGCAAGCCAGGCGTCCACTTCTTCGGTTGGTCGATACGTTGCTGGATCATCCCTCTTGTGTCCGCCGCGTCGGTAGGTCAAGCATTCGACGAGTGTGGGGCCACCGCCCGAGCGCGCCCGATCTACTGCCGTAGCAACTGTGTCATACACGGCAACCGGGTCGTTGCCATCGATCGTATGACCCGGCATCCCATACGCCACTGCTCGATCAGCCACATGCTCGACGCGCATCGTGTCACTGATATGCGTAGAGACTGCCCAAAGGTTGTTTTCGCAAACGAACACCACCGGCAGGTCCCAGATCGCCGCCAGGTTCATAGATTCATGCCAATCGCCTTTGTTGGCTGTGCCGTCACCGAAGAAATTCGCTACGACCTGGCCTGTATTCTTTCTCTTGTACGCAAGAGCCATGCCTGTTGCGATCGGTGAGGAGGCCCCAACGATCGCAATGGCGGGCAATGCACCAACAGACATGTCCCCGACGTGTAGCGAGCCTCCGCGGCCGCCGCAACAGCCAGTCGCCTTCCCGAAGAGTTCGGCCATCATCGACTCAGCAGTCACACCCTTCGCCAGCGCCTGACCATGACCGCGATGGGTGATCGTGATGCGATCGTTAGTTTCCAGAGCGAGGCAAGTACCGGCCGCTGTTGCCTCCTGTCCATGACTGAGATGAATAGTTCCGGGAATTAAACCGCGCAGGAACAATTCGTTGACGCGCAACTCGAACCTTCTGATGAGCACCATCGACCGCCACATCTCCTGGTACAATAATTTGGCATCCGGGTCGACAGTCGTGGGTGGTCGCGCACTGGGCAATCGGACTTTCATCTAGGCACCCTACCTTTATATTCTGGTCTATGCTGGTATATACCATAGCATACTCAAGACTGCTTAGGGAACATACGCGGTGGACATTTCAATCCATGTGGTACGTTCGCATGTGAGGCACGACTCCAAGGGATACAGATATGGGATTTGATACAACCGAACTTGACCAGGACTCACCGGTTCCGCTGTACATCCAGATCGAGCAGAGGATTGGGCGGGCAGTAAATGTTGGTGAGCTCGAACCAATGAGTAGAGTGAGTTCCGAACTCAAACTTGCCGCAACGTTCGGCGTTTCCCGTATGACTGCGCGCAAGGCTGTCGACCGACTCGTTGCGGAAGGGATGCTCTTCCGGCGGCAAGGAAAGGGCACGTTTGTTGCCCCGCCGAAGATCGCACACGGACTGAGCACACAGCTCAGTTTCGGCCAAGCAATGTCGGCACTGGGTCTGCAATTGTCGACCACGGTGCTGCGAAACAGTATGGCTCCCGCACCCGATGAGGTGGCGAACGCCTTGCAGATCGTCCCTGGCGCATCGACGGTGTACATCCGAAGGCTCAGGATTGTTGAAGGCCAACCTGCCGCTATCCATAGTTCGTATCTTCCAGGGGGATATGGTGCCATTCTCAACCACGACCTGAGCGGGTCTTTGACGAGTGCAATGGCTGCCGTTGGTGCCCGAGTCGAGCACTCTCGCGACACGGTCGAAGCGGTACTTGCCAGCCCCGACGAAGCCGAAGAGTTAGGCATCGAAGCTGGGTCACCGCTGCTGATGATCGAGGGGGTCGCCTTTTCTGCAGGAACTCCCGTCCGATACACCAAAGCGCTGTACCGTGGTGACAGATTCAAATTCAGCGTTGATACCTCCCAGCCGGCCGACCTCAGGGTTGAAATCAAACAATGAACACGTACATGCTGCACAAGATGGTCCACCCTTAGTGGTGCAGGCACTCGAATGTATACAAGACTATACATTCACTAACAACTGGACTGGAGCTGCCCGTTAGTCTTTCGTATGTGCATCGCATGCGCGGGCTGGGCTGGGCTGGGCTGGGCTGGTAGTCGACAGATCGAAGCCATCGCAGCAATCGCAGATGTGGTGAACTCGAAGGGTTACCGAGTTTCGAAATCCACGCGGGAAACGTATCTCCCATTCTCTCAAGACGGACACTCTTCGTACGCACGCGAGGTCAAGCCTTCATTGCAAATGTGCGCGGAGAAGCGGTAGGTCCGACTACGGGCAGAAGCGAACTCAGGACGCTGGCGGTGGTGCAAGCCGGGTACGAATCCGCCACGAGTCGGTCGGTCGTCCGCGTCGGCAACTGAAGCCTCGGGCACACGAACGTGGGGTACAGGGACTCGATCAGTTGATCCATCGTTCGTGGGGAGCGAATTCCGTTCTACGCGGATGTACTTTTGGCTCTCGTCTGTCGATGTCTTCGGCGACTTGGCGATACAACGGTACGCTCTATCGAAGAGACAATGGCCAACATTATCGTGCAGCCTGGTCTTCAACGATGAACTGGTTGGTCGATGAGAGGTTCTGTTGAGCACTATCGCTGGAATGGTCTGCAGCACGCGACGCGAGGGAAGCTGAATGTATCGCCGGCGAACAATCATCATCATGGGTGTATCTGGCAGTGGAAAGTCGGTCGTGGGGAGGGCAGCAGCGCACGAACTGGGATGGGAATTCTGCGAGGGTGATGATCATCATCCTGCAAGAAATGTTGCGAAGATGTCTTCCGGTGTTCCATTGACGAGTGAGGATCGAGAGCCATGGCTGGTGAACCTTCTCGAAGTGATGAACGGATATGAGGATCAGGGAAAGTCCCTCGTACTCGCGTGTTCAGCACTTGAGGCGGACTTCCGAGATCAACTGCTTGGCCAAAACAACGTCGAACTCGTCTACCTGACGGGAGACCGCAACGTGATTGCTCGTCGGATCGAGGCGAGACGTGGTCATTTCATGAGTCACGACATGCTCGACAGTCAGTTGAAGGCCCTCGAAGAACCCGAAGCGGCTTTTGTGATCGACGTATCTCAGGACGTGGATGCGATCGTTGCCCTCGTGGTCAGGGCATTCGGGCCAGAATGAAATTGTGTCGAAATCGCATGAGCTATGGCCCCGAGCGGACCGGTACAGGGTCGCGCCAGAGATCGCTTGCCCGAACGGTGGTCACGCCGGTGGCGCGACGTGGAACGAGTCGCCAGGACTGAGGAGCTCTACGCCGGAACTACCTGCAGCGGTCACCCTTGCGGCGAAGTCGACAATCTCCGGGAGTGTTATATCGTCGTGGTGGCATGGAATAGCGGTTTCAAGTCCGAGCCATTGGACCGCCATCGCCGCTTCGATTGCGTCCATCTCTCCTGAAAGGTATTCCGGCGCCCCGTGTTCTGCTCCACGATGGTTCCGAGGAAAGCCGACGTTGATGAGGCCGATAGTGGGTTCGTAGAGTTCACCAATGAGTTTCATGTCGCTGAAGATCGCGGTATCGCCCGAGACGTATATGCGGCATGACTCGGATGCATGGATGATGTAGGCCATCGGGATGCTCGCGTACGGAGTGCCGTTCTTGTTCTCGATGTAAGACCAGTGCCGTGAGTACACGGGGCGAATCCTGACTCCCGCAACGGAGATCATCATGCCCCAAGGACTTGACCAGATCCGGTCGGCAGCGATTCCTTCAGCCATGAGGTATCCCCGAACGTCTACACCGGCAAGACACGTGATGTTCGGCCAGCGCCGCATGATTTCGAGGGTGTCGCCCAGGTGGTCGTAGGCGGCGTGTGTTATGACCAGCAGATCGATGTGTTGGAGATCCGCGATCTTGAGTGGTGATTCGAGGTTCTCCTCGAGATATGGATCAATGAGAAGGTTGATACCGTTTGCGGTCGTGACTTCGAACGCGGCGGTCCCGAGGAACCGGAGAGAAACGTCTCCGACCGCAGCCGACGAGTCAGAGGGAGACGAACCATCATTTGTCGTATCTTCTTTGTTTGTTGTCATTCGTTGCCTGTCCCTCTACATGATTGTCGCGTTCCTTCACCTTAGTCGAAAAGCGGACGACCGGTCGACCACTCTGTTCGTTTCTTTGAGCGGTGCCGACGACAACGACCGATTGGCTTCTACCATCGGGAGTACTCGGCTGTTGTGTGCCGCTGGCTACGCGCATCTCTCTCCCACAGGGGTTGTGTGCAATACTCCAATGGCTTGTGCACCACTTTGTGAGAGTCAATGCCCGAAACCAACAAACTCCCTGACCTCGCGCCCCCTCTGCGCGAAGACACTTCGCTTGCTGTTGCGAGGAACGTGCTCAACTACCTGCTGACGTCTGATCTCAGGCGCGGTGATCGCTTGCCGTCCGAAAGAGAGCTGGCGCAAGCCGCCGGCGTCGCGCGGTCCGTGATGCGCGAGGCACTCAAGGCGCTCGGATTCCTGGGTCTCATCGAAGTCAGGCCTGGTGACGGAACATACCTTGCGAGCACTGAGTCGGCGATCCTCCCGGAAGTGGTCGAATGGAGTCTCCTCCTTGGAGAGAAACCGACTCAGGACGTGATCGAGATGCGTACGTATATGGAGGTCGCCGTTGCACGAACGTCCGCTGCGCGACGAGACGACCTCCAACTCGAACGAATGAGAACCCATCTCGAGGGGATGCGCAGTTCGATAGGCGACCGATCGGCGTTCAGGGACGCAGACGTGGCTTTCCACCTTGCAATGGCGGAGGCATCAGGAAACATCCTATTTCGGCGTATCCTCGACAGTATGCAAGCACTTCTTATGGTCTGGTCGAAAAAGACCCTCGAGAACAGCGATGACCTCTCTTCCTACTACGAAGAACACCTCGCTGTTTTCGAAGCGGTCGAAGCTCAAGACGCTGATGCCGCCGCTACCGCCATGAGCCACCACATGGCCAGAGCTCTCGCCCGGATACAGGCTGTCATAGATGGTGAAAGTTCGTCGTCTATCTGACGGGCTGGGGTGTCTCAGGATCGGAGGGAGCAGACATCCTGGGGGATGCGTTGGTCTGGCGCACCTTGTTTTGACGCCAGGTGATATGCTCGGTACGAGGGGTCTACCGGTCTACCTGTCTGAGTTTTCCCTCGTGAATCGTCTTACGGAGGTGGTAGGCATAGTTGAGTCAGCTCCACAATCGATTCGTCCGATCCGGTGCGCCATCGTCGGCCACGGCAACGTGGCAGCGCTGTACGTTCGCGTGTTGCGAGACCTTCCAGGTGCGGTCGCCGTTGCCGTTTGCGGCCGTGATCTCGAGCGCACGACACACTTTGCCGATCGCAACGAGTTACTCCCGTTTGACAACATTTCAGCGATGATCGAATCGGCACGGATCGACGTCGTCATCGTCGCGACTCCCCACCCGACACATGCTGAGGTCGCCGTTGCCGCGATGAACCAAGGTGCCCATGTTCTGGTCGAAAAGCCGATGGCTACTTCGGTCGCAGATTGCGATCGCATGCTCAGTGTCGCGTCGAGCGTCGGCGTAACTCTCGGTGTTGTCAGCCAACGCCGCTTCTATGC
>JAADHX010000433.1 GCA_013151655.1 Actinomycetota bacterium | reverse complement strand
CCCTTCGTGAAACCTCGATGCTTCGGGTCGAGAACCTGGTGCAGGAGTTCTCGGTTCCAGGCGGCAAAGTGAGCGCGGTTGCCGATGTGTCGATCGATGTCGCCGACGGCGAAACTCTTGGCCTTGTCGGCGAGTCCGGTTGCGGCAAGTCGACCTTTGGCAAGGCCGTCATGCGAATCGTCAAACCAACCGCGGGCCGGGTCACCGTAGATGGCGTCGAGCTCACCAACTTGTCCCGCCGGCAGTTACGCCACACTCGGCCAACAATGCAGCTGATCTTCCAAGATCCGATCTCGTCGCTGAATCCCCGCCTTAGGGTGGCCGAGTTGCTGGGTGAGCCGCTATCGATATGGGATCGCGGCACAAAGGCCGAACGAGATACCAAAGTTGCCGAACTTCTCGAGGTAGTCGGGCTCGATCCGGCGGCATCGCTCACGAAACGGCCCCACGAGTTCTCCGGTGGTCAGTGCCAGCGGCTATCGGTCGCGAGGGCGCTGATACTTGAGCCCAAGGTCTTAATCTGCGACGAACCGGTGTCGGCGCTCGATGTTTCGGTCCAAGCTCAGCTACTGAACCTGGTGCAGGACATGAAGGCGCGATATCGCCTCACCATGGTGTTCATCTCCCACGACCTGGCGGTGGTCAAGAACGTCAGCGATCGCATTGCGGTCATGTACCTCGGCAAACTGTGCGAGATTGCGCCATCTGATCGCCTTTACGCGGCGCCGAAACATCCCTACACGGCAGCTCTGTTGAAGTCGATTCCTGTCCCTGACCCGACGATTCGACCCGAACCGGTGCAACTTGTCGGTGATGTGCCGTCGCCCATCGACCCGCCAAGCGGCTGTCGATTTAGAACGCGTTGCACAAAGGCCACCGAAGTGTGCGCTACTGAAGAACCCGCCATGGTCGAGATCGACACTGACCATTATGTGGCCTGCCACTGGCCTAACTAGTGGCCGAGTAACCGCCGAGCTAGAGCGGATCGATGGCCGCGACCTCGATCCGACCAGGACCGAGACTACGCGCCGTCGAGAGTGCGAGTTCGGCCTCGCTGAGGAGATCATCGGCAGCCATGGCGTGGCTCGGGTAACAGGCCAACCCGGCCGAAACGGTTACGACCTCACGGGCCGGAGTCTCCAGAAGCGCTCGTCTGATGCGGTCGGCGGCCCACACGGCCCCAGTCTCCGAAGTGTCGTCGAGTACCGCAGCCAACACACCGTCGCGAAGCTGACAGATGGTGTCGGAGTCGCGCAGGGTGTTTTGCATAACGCGGGTGAGAACCCGAACTGCGTGATCACGCAAGTACGGCGCGAACCCGGCAAAGTCGTCGATTTCGACCACGGCTATAGCCAGCGGCTTGAGCGTCCGACGAGCCAGTGCGACCTTGCGATCGACCGACAATTGAAAGAATCGACCGTCGGGCAGCCCCGAAACGGGGTCGCTGAGTGACTCCGCACTCATTGGCTGTGATCCACTCGGCGTCATTGCCTGCTCCTGGTGTTCGTCCATGGCTCGAGTTGACCCTCATGGTCTCTTAAAGCACTCGCGCAACGAGTGGCCAGAGTGCCACGGCGAGTGTGATTTCTCAAGGACTCCCATCGGCATTGCGGCACCGATGATGAAGCCAAGCCGCTAGGTTCGCGTCTATGCGCATCTGTCGATTCACCCGTGGCGGCGAGGCTCACCCATACGTAGGCGTGGTTCTTGGCTCCGAAATCGTCGATCTGTCAAGCTCGGACTTTGCTGGCATCGCACCTCACGATCTTGCTCAGAACGCAGAACTAGGCCTCGAACGGGCAATCACCGACGCCCCCAGAATCGACCCTCGCCACGGTCGAACTGTGCGCGCCGGTGGTGCCGCCCAACTTTTTGGCCATCGGGTTGAACTATCGAGCCCATGTTGCCGAGGGTGGCCGAACCGACCCAGAACGTCCGGTCGTATTCAACAAACAAATCTCCTGCATCACTGGCCCGAACCACGCAATCCACATTCCAGCAGAGGCTCCAGACCTCGTCGACTACGAGGGCGAACTCGGCGTTGTTATCGGCAAAACCTGCCGCCGGGTGCCGGCCGATCGTGCCCACGAGGTGATTGCCGGCTACTTGGTGGTAAACGACGTGTCGGTCCGCGACTGGCAGAAGGCGTCGCCCACGATGACGATGGGCAAGTCGTGGGACACTCATGGCCCCATCGGCCCTTGGTTGGTTAGCGCCGACGAGATTGCCGATCCGGGCGATCTCGACCTCACCACTACCGTGGATGGCGAAATTCGCCAGCAAACGAACACGTCAGAAATGATCTTCAATATCAGTGCCCTGATCGCGCATCTGTCCACTGCCTTTACCCTGCTTGCTGGAACCGTCATTGCCACCGGAACCCCCGAGGGCGTTGGCTTCTACCGCTCACCCAGAACCATGCTCCAAGCCGGCCAAACGGTCGAGGTCAGCATCGAAGGCATCGGCAAACTTTCGAACCCAGTCATCGACGACCCAAACCCAGGTGTCGTCATCTCGTGAGCACCTAGCGACGCGATGACCTCGGCTCCCGACATATCGGTGCATCATCACCTTGGATATGACCCCATAGCGGCGAACATGCTCCAGCGGGTGGGCGGCAAAGGATACGCAGGGCCCGTTGTTCACGATGGCACTCACACTTGGCGAGCCGTCCACACCCAAGACGGCCCTGGCACTGTTCGGATCCGCCCAACCGCCACCGGCGCCAACGTCGATGGTTGGGGTCCGGGGGCCGCTATAGCTGTCGGGTTGGTGCCAGACCTGCTCGGTGTTCGCGACGATCCGGCCAAACTGGTGGCCCATCACGATGTGGTGCGCCAGATAATCAAGGCTCGACGTTTCGACCGCATGACCAGGACAAACTCGGTGTGGGAACACCTCGTACCAGTAATCCTTGGTCAGAAGGTGCCGGTCGCCTCGGCCCGCAAGTCCTGGCAAGGAATCCTCAAGCTGTGGGGGTCGACCGCTCCCGGGCCAGGTCCGGATCACCTCGTGCTTGGTCCTGCGGCTTCCCAGTTAGCGGGTTTGGCGTATCACGACTTCCACCGTTTCGACGTAGAGCGCAAACGAGCCACGGTGATCATCAACGCCGCCAAACGCGCCAATCGCCTCGAGGAAGCTGTCGACATGAACCCAATCGAAGCCAGAAGGCGTCTGGAAGCGCTTCCTGGAATTGGGCCGTGGACGTCTTCGATAGTTTCGCAGTTGGCTCTCGGCGACCCCGATGCCGTAATAGTTGGCGACTACAACCTCCCGAACACGGTGGCCTGGGTGCTTGCTGGCGAACGCACCGGCGACGACACCAGAATGCTCGAGCTCCTGGAGCCTTACCGAGGCCAGCGAGCCAGAGTCCAGGGGCTACTAAAACTCGGCGGATCGCGGCGAGAACGGCGGGGCCCGAAACTGGATCTTCCCGATCTCAGCAACCGCTAGATGATTAGTTTCAGGGGTTAATGGTCGTAGGCGAGTACTGATCGGACTGGTCCTGGTTGGTGTGACCCTGGCGTGGACCGCGCGCACCGGTTAGAACTAATCATGCACGCGACGTCCTTCGGGGAAATGGTTGTTTTGTTGGGTTTGGCTGTAACGAAACGAACGTTTGTCCGATATGCTTGATACATGTATTCAACGGGGAACATACTGACTGATAGGCATAGAACCAGCCCAACTGAGGATAGTCCGGTGCTGGCTGCTGTTGAGAGCGTAGAAGCCGCTATTGGGATGGTTCTCAGCTTGGGTCTTGAGCCCGATACCGCCGATCAGGCGAACGGCC
>JAADHX010000388.1 GCA_013151655.1 Actinomycetota bacterium | reverse complement strand
TCCGAACGTATCGTCAAGAACCTTGACCATGGGCACAAAACAGTTGGTGGTGCAGCTCGCGTTGGAGATGACCTTGTGAATGGCTGGGTCGAAGTCGGTGTGGTTGACGCCATAAACGAAGGTGCTGTCGGCTCCTGAGCATGGTGCCGACACAATGACCAACGGCGCCCCTGCGTCGAGGTGCCAAGCGGCACGCTCGCGGGAGGTGAAAATCCCGGTGGACTCGATTACTACATCGACGCCAAGATCGCCCCACGGAAGGTCCTTAGGGTCGCGTTCGGACAGTACCTTCAACACATCGCCGTCGACACTGATGCCGTCGTCGGTGGCAACAATGGTGGCCTCGAGGTTGGGCATCACCGAGTCGTATTTGAGCAGGTGAGCCATCGTGGCCCTGTCGCCAAGATCGTTCACGGCGACAAAGTCGATGTCGGCACCTTGGGCTTTAGCGGCGCGGAAGAAGTTTCGGCCAATGCGGCCAAAGCCGTTGATTCCGACACGGATGGTCATATCTGTCTCCAGTAGTAAATGACTTGGTGGTTGCGATGTTATCGGTCGACATCGCGGTGGGTGACGTTAAGCCTGAACCCGCGAGCTTCGAGGCGGCGAGCGACCTCGATCGTCAAAGCGACGGCTCTATGGCGGCCTCCCGTGCAGCCAAAGGCGACCGTGAGATAACTCTTTCCCTCACGGACGTAGGCAGGCATCAGCAAATCGAGGAGTTGGTCGAGGCGCCTCAGAAATTCGCCGGTTGCCGGTTGGCCCAGAACGTAATCGGCGACTGCCTTGTCCTTGCCTGTGAGTGGTCGCAGGTCCTCTACCCAATGTGGATTCGGCAAGAATCGGCAGTCGAAGACCAGGTCGACATCGCGAGGTAGACCATGCTTGTAACCGAAGGACATGACCGTGGTACTCATCTGTTTGTCAACTTCGGCGTCTCCGAAGAGGCCGACAATGCGGTCGCGAAGATCGTGAACAGTGAGATTGGTCGTGGCAATAGTGACATCGGCTTCGCCGCGCACCGGTTCGAGCATCTCGATCTCGCGGTTGATGGCGTCGGTCAGCGATTCGCCTTCTTCGGCCAGCGGATGCCTGCGCCTAGTGTCGTCGTAACGCCGAACAAGAGCGTCGATTCCGGCCTGGAGGTACAGAACTCGAACCCGCACATCCATAGAGCGAAGTTCGGCGATGGCATCGATGACTTCGTCGACATCGTGGGTGTTGCCGACGACCAGCGCAGTGCGCCGAGAGCGTTGGCCTGGCTGGGCGAGTTCGGCGACCTTGGGAATCAGCGAAGGTGGAAGGTTGTCGACGACAAACCAGCCGAGGTCTTCGAGGTGGTTGGCAGCCTGAGACCGACCAGCGCCACTAGCGCCAGTGACGATCAGAAACTCAGTTGGGGTTGGTTCGAGAGGCGACAACGCCTCCGTTTGTTCGGTGCTCACAGGTTCCATTTCACAGCATCAAGCACCAACAAGCGTGGGATGGTGGCCGCAGCCTGGTATTCGGTGGCTCTGGCGAGGAATCCAGAAGGTGGAGCCGGCTCGATCATGCGGCGAACAACCAGCCCCGATTCGGCCATCGCGTTTATGTAACGGCTGAGTGGCCGATGTATGAAGGGAATGAACACGTCCTTCTGGACCTCTTCGATCGTTTCGGCCTCGACTAGGTAGTCGCCGATGCGCCAGTACTGCTCTGGAGGGTCGAGTATCTGATCATCGATCCAGCCACTGTTAGGTGTTTGCAACAGCGGGTGGTTCAGCATGAATACGAAACGACCGCCCGGTTGCAGTACCCGAGCCACCTCGATAATGGCGTCATCGACATCACTAATGTGTTCGAACACAAGGCAAGCAAGCACCGCGTCGAAGGCCTCATCGATGAATGGAAGTTGTGCCGCGCTGTTTCGCACGAACGCCGGACCTCCACCCCTGGCCGCGGCCTCAACAATCTGGTTCCACGTAATATCGCTAGCAGTAACCCAGCTCCCTTGCCCGGCGGCGATGCGAGCTAGCTGTCCCTCTCCTGCTCCGATGTCGAGTACCCGAGTGGCTCCAACAAGAAGCTCGGCCGCTAGCGGAACGATCTGTTCGACGTACTCGGGGTCGGCACCGTCGGTAAACCCGTCCTGCCACCACTCGGCGTTTTGTTCCCAAAGATCGGGGTCGTCGACGTTCATTCGCGAAATGGTATTGGTGTTGGCCGCTTACCGGTGGGCCCGGCTCGCCTACTTGCGTTGACGGCATGGACCTTTTCGTAAACAGCCTGGCCGACAGCATCGGGAAGCCAGGAGAAGCTATGCAAAGTCTCGAGAGTTGCCACCTTTACCTTGCCGACTCCGCCGAGTTCTTTGATGAGCCGCAGTTTGCGTTTTTCGCCGAGCCCAGCAATATCGTCGAGAATGCTCTTGGTCATCCGCTTAGCTCGAAGTTGGCGATGGTAGGAGATGGCGAACCGATGGCTCTCATCGCGCAGTCGCTGTAGCAAATAGAGCGCCTCTGATTGTCGTGGTATCGAGACGGGATCACTGGCTTCTGGCAAGTAGACCTCCTCGAACTGTTTCGCCAGCGAAGCAACCGGAATCTGGTCGCGTAGGCCAAGCTCGTCGAGAACCTTGACCACCGATGAGAGTTGCCCCTTGCCACCATCGACGAGAAGTAGCTGGGGTGGGTAGGCGAACTTACCTTGCTCGTGCGCTGGCTTGTCGCGCTCTTCTAGGTAGTTGGTGAGACGCCTGGTAAGGACTTCTTCCATGGCTGCGAAGTCGTCGTTACCCTCGACCGACTTGATTTTGAACCGCCGGTAGTCGCGGTTCTTGGGGAGACCATCTTCGAAGACGACCATCGAACCGACGTAGTCGGTGCCCTGCAAGTGGCTCATGTCGTAACACTCGATACGCAGCGGTGCTTCGGGCAGCTTGAGGTGCTTCTGAAGATCACTTAGGGCCCGGGCCCTGGTGTTGTGATCCGACGCCCTCTTGAGCCGATGACGCTTGAACAGTTCGGTGGCGTTGCGAGTGACCGTCTCGTGAAGGGCTCGTTTCTCGCCCCTCTGCGGCACGCGAATCTCGACGTTCGAGCCCCGCTGGAAAGTGAGCCACTCCTCGTAGACCTCAACCGATTCCGGAAGTTCGGCCACGAACACGGCTTTGGGCATTCCGAGCGGGTTGTCGTCGTGGTACAGCCGTTCGAGCATGATGGCCGATAGCTGCGGACCATCAAGGGGTTCGACCTTGTCGATCACAAACCCCCGTTGGCCAGCGACGCGGCCCTTACGCACAAAGAACACCTGAGCGGCGGCTTCGAGCTCGTCGCCGGCAACGCCGACAATATCGAAGTCTTCGTTTTTGGTGCCAGCTATCTGCTGCTTCTCGATTGCTTTGTTAACCGAGCTCAAGCGGTCGCGATAACGGGCAGCCAGTTCAAACTCAAGCGCATCTGAGGCCGCGGCCATAGATGCCTCAAGCTCTTCGACAACCTCATCATGGTCGCCGGCCAAGAAGCTGATGAGATTTTTCACCATGTCGTCGTAGTCGGCCTTGCTGACTTCGTCGACGCAAGGCGCGGCGCATTTCTCGATATGAAACAACAGACAAGGGCGGCCGGCCCGCTGGTGGCGCTGCAACTTATTGTCGCTACAGGTGCGGATCGGAAACGTCCTGAGCAAAAGGTCGAGGGTTTCGCGGATGGCATACGCGTGCCCGAACGGCCCGAAGTAACGATTCCCCTTCTTACGCTTGCCCCGTATAACCATGGCCCGAGGCCAATCGTCGAGCAGGGTGACCGCCAAGAACGGATAACTCTTGTCGTCGCGCAGCCTGACGTTAAATCGTGGCTGATGCTGCTGGATGAGCGAGTACTCGAGCATCAGCGCATCGACTTCAGTATCGACCTCGACCCACTCGACACTCGCTGCGGTGGCAACCATTTGCGCCGTGCGCTGGTGGAGGTTCCGAGGATCCCCAAAATAGCTGTTCAGGCGGCTACGGAGGCTCTTGGCTTTCCCCACATAGATGACACGGCCGTCTTTGTCTTTGAATTGATAACTACCGGGCGCATCTGGAATGGTTCCCGATTGCGGGCGCAGCGACACAAGAACGAGCCTAGGCCGGCAGTTCTAAGCGCGGGTTCGGCTGGTGCTGTGGGTCGGGTCGAGCAGTGGTTTCAGAAAACGTCCGGTGTGACTCGCGGAGTTGGCGGCAAGCTCTTCAGGAGTTCCGATGCCAACAACAGTGCCACCTCCGACGCCACCTTCAGGGCCAAGATCGACTATCCAGTCTGCGGTCTTGATGACGTCGAGGTTGTGCTCGATGACGATAATGCTGTTGCCTTGATCGACTAGTCGAGTTAGGACCGTGAGCAACCGCGAGATGTCCTCGAAATGAAGGCCCGTGGTTGGCTCGTCGAGGATGTAGACCGTATGACCAGTCGATCGTTTCTGCAGTTCGCTGGCCAACTTGACTCGCTGGGCTTCGCCTCCTGACAGAGTTGGTGCAGCTTGACCAAGCCTGACATAACCAAGGCCGACATCGACCAGGGTTTGTAGATGGCGCGAGATGACCGGATGAGCCGAGAAGAAACCATTGGCCTCCTCGCATGACATCTTGAGCACCTCGGCAATGTTCTTGCCCTTGTACCGGATCTCGAGCGTTTCGCGGTTGTAACGATCGCCTCCGCAGAACTCACACGGCACATAGACATCGGGCAGGAAGTGCATTTCGATCTTGATGGTTCCGTCGCCAGAACAACCCTCGCAGCGCCCGCCTTTGACATTGAAAGAAAAGCGTCCGGGCAAGTAACCCCGCACTCTTGCTTCTTGGGTCTTGGCGAACAGCTTACGGACGTGATCAAACACGCCCGTGTAGGTAGCCGCGTTGGACCGTGGGGTGCGCCCGATAGGCGACTGATCGATGTCAATGACCTTGTCGACGTAAGCCACACCATCGACGTCGGTGTGGAGCCCTGGTACCTGTTTGGACCGATAGATCTTCTGGAACAGCGACTTGCGTAGGATCTCGTTAATGAGCGTGCTCTTACCCGAACCAGATACCCCGGTTATAGCTACGAACAGGCCAAGGGGAATCTCGACATCGATGTTCTGGAGGTTGTTCTCGCGTGCGCCGCGGATTACGAGGCGCTCAAGGGTTGGAGCCCTGCGAATCTTCGGAACCGCGATGGAACGCTTACCAGACAAGTATTGCCCAGTGATGCTCTTGCGATTGCGGAGCAACCCTTTGACCGAACCCGAATGCACGACTTCGCCACCGTGTTCGCCGGCGCCGGGACCGATGTCGACCACCCAATCGGCTTCGCGGATGGTGTCTTCGTCGTGTTCGACAACCAGCACAGTGTTGCCAAGATCACGCAAGTGAATGAGGGTCTCGATCAGACGGCGGTTGTCTCGCTGGTGAAGGCCAATCGATGGCTCGTCGAGAACGTACAGGACACCCTCGAGCCCGCTGCCAATCTGAGAAGCGAGCCTGATTCGTTGGGCCTCGCCACCGGCAAGCGTCGCGGCTGACCGGTGCAAACTCAGATAGTCGAGGCCGACGTCGAGCAGAAAGTTGAGCCTGGCATCGATCTCTTTGACGATCGGGGCCGCAATGATCTGGTCGCGTGCCGACAGCGACAGCCCAGCGATGGCCTTGGCCGCTTCGCCGATGGAGATCTCGCACAACTCGTTGATGTTGAGCCCAGCCACTCGCACCGCCAGCGTCACCTCGTTTAGACGTGCACCGCCGCAGGTATGACAGGAGACTTCGCGCATGTACCCCTCGATACGGTCGCGGCTCCAGTCGCTTTCGGTATCGGAGTGGCGCCGTTGCAGGAAGGGAATGACCCCCTCGTACGCCGTGGTGTAACTGCGTTGGCGCCCGTAACGGTTCTTGTAACGAACGGTGAGTTTGGTGCTCTTAGGCGAACCATGTAGCAGCAGTTTTCTGTGCTTAGCCGACAGATCGGACCATGGCGCATCGCGGTCGATGTCGAACTCTTCGCACACAGCGGTAAGCAATCGTTCAAAGTACTTGCTGGTAGCGCCGGCCCAGGGGGTGAGTGCGCCTTCGCCAACCGAAACGTCCGGGTTCGGCACAACGAGGCCGGCGTCGACTTCGAACTTGGTGCCAAGGCCATCGCAGGATCCACAGGCTCCATAGGGAGAGTTGAACGAGAAGTTTCGGGGCGCGAGTTCGTCGAACGAGCGACCGGTAGTCGGCGAATACAGGTGCTGGCTGAACTCGAGAATCTCGGGGTCGCCCTCTTTGGGCACGATCTCGATCCAGACGTGGCCTTCAGCCAAACCGAGGGCGGCTTCGAGCGACTCGGTGAGGCGCTGTTCGACACCTTCACGCAGCACCAGTCGATCGACAATTACTTCGATGTCGTGGATAACGTAGCGGTCGAGCCTGACCTCTTCGGCACCGATTTCGACAACCTCGCCGTCGACCCGTGCCCTGGGATAACCCTGCGAGGCGAGGTCGGCCAACAGGGTGTGGTACTCCCCCTTGCGACCACGGACAATCGGGGCCAAGACCTGGAACCGGGTGCCGTCGCCAATTCTGATAATGCGGTCGACGATCTGTTGGGTGGTTTGGCGCTCGACTACCTCGCCAGTCTCGGGATCGTGTTGGATACCGATTCGGGCAAACAACAACCGGAGGTAGTCATATATCTCGGTGATCGTGCCGACCGTCGAGCGCGGATTGCGACTCGCGGTCTTTTGATCGATCGAGATGGCCGGCGACAGTCCCTCTAGGAAGTCGACATCGGGCTTGTCCATCTGGCCCAGAAACTGACGGGCATATGCCGACAGAGACTCGACATATCGGCGTTGACCTTCGGCGTAGATCGTGTCGAAAGCAAGCGAACTCTTACCGCTACCCGATATTCCTGTAAAGGCGATCAGACGGTCGCGAGGGATCTCGAGATCGACATCTTTCAGGTTGTGTTCACGGGCGCCACGGACGACAAGCTTGTTACCCACGGCGGGACACTCTAGCGGCCGAAGCGAGTGGGAACACCCGTTCGAGAGAGATTATTCTGGCGTCACGCTCGAATGACAACCGTTGAACAGATCTTGTCGTGGAAAGTTTGGTTCTTGTCGTCCCACAACGGCCACAACATTCCGAGGTAGCACGGAATCGCCGAGAGATAGGTCGAAAAGAATCGACCCGTCGCCAATCCGTAGCCAATTGGCGCCGGACTGCCGTCGCGAACGACCTTCACCCCGGTAGCCATCTTGCCCAGAGTCTGTCCCTTGGCGCCAATCATCAGAACCGAGTAGGCGATTGTGCCGACCAGGACTAACAAGTAGGCGGCTATGAGCGCAGCAGCGTTTTCCGACGCCGCAACTGCGAGAACTACGATATTCATCGGAATGCCAACAATCAGACCATCGAGAACAATGGCTCCGACGCGGCGCCACCAGCCCGCCAGCTCGAGGCTAAAAGTCGGATCGGCGAACTGCGGCGCACCATAGACGGGTGGTGGTGGCGGTAGATCGGTCACCTAGACGTGAATTGCGACGGTGGACACAATCTTGTCGTGAAAGGTTTGGTTCTTATCGTCCCACAGCGGCCAGAAGTATCCGACAAGACATGGCAGCGCCGACAGAAATGCCGCAAAGTAGCGGCCAGTAGCGAGGCCGTAACCAATCGGCGCCGGGCTGCCATCGCGCACAATCTTTACCCCGGCAGCCATCTTACCGAGGGTTTGGCCACGGCTGCCGATGAAGTAGACCGAATAGGCTAGGCCGACGACAAGGCCAAGGAGATTCTGTCCGGCCTGGCCGAGCCCGGCCGCGACCCCAAGAAGGGACAGCGGCACTCCGACGATTAGTGCATCCAGAAGTAATGCACCGACGCGGCGCCACCAGCCGGCGAGTTCGACGCTCATCGTGGGAGCATCGAATTGTGGTGCCCCGTAGCTCGGAGGTGGTGGCGGTAGATCTGACATGTGTCCTCACGTGGGTTAGCCAGGTCCATCTGGCAGGTTGTACGGGCAGAACCCTAGTTCATCGTGAGTCGCGGAGTTCCCGCTTGAGATCCTTGATCTCGTCACGCAACCTGGCCGCGTATTCGAACCGAAGATCGGCAGCCGCATCGGCCATCTCGATTTCGAGGGTGTGTATGAGCCTTGATAACTCGTCCGACGGTAGTTCTGCGAGGTCGCGTTTAGCCCGGTCGGCACGATTGCTGACCAGTTTGTCTGGCACGGGTGCGGTGTCATCGACCCGGCCCCGCAGCACCGACAAGATGTCGCTCACTGCTTTGCGCACGGTCTTAGGCTCGATGCCATGTTCGGTGTTATAGGCCTGTTGGAGACCGCGACGGCGGTTCGTTTCCGATATTGCTCGTTGCATCGAGTCGGTTACGCGATCTGCGTACATGACTACCTGACCATCGACGTTTCGAGCAGCACGACCAATCATCTGGATCAGCGATGTCTGCGAACGAAGAAAACCCTCCTTGTCGGCGTCGAGAATTGACACCAGCGACACTTCGGGCAAATCGAGACCCTCTCTTAGCAAGTTGATGCCCACTAAGACGTCGAATTCGCCAAGCCGAAGATCTCGCAGGATCTCGATGCGCTCGATGGTGTCGATCTCGCTGTGAAGGTACCGAACTCGAACTCCAAGCTCGAGCAGGTAGTCGGTTAGATCTTCTGACATCTTCTTGGTGAGGGTGGTCACCAAGACGCGACCACCTTTCGACACCTTGCGGTTGATCTGCTCGAGCAGATCGTCGATCTGTCCCTTGGTAGGTTTGACGATGACCTCTGGGTCGATGAGCCCGGTTGGGCGAATGATCTGTTCGACCACTTGGGAACTCATCTGAAGCTCGTACTTGCCCGGTGTGGCGGACAAGAAAATCGATTGGTTGATTCGTTGCAAGACCTCTTCGAAACGCAGAGGACGGTTGTCCTTTGCTGACGGCAGCCTGAAGCCGTGGCCCACCAGGGTTTCCTTACGAGACCGGTCGCCGGCGAACTGGCCGTGGAGTTGAGGAACAGCGACGTGGCTCTCGTCGATAATGAGCAGGAAGTCGTCGGGGAAAAAGTCGAGCAACGTATGAGGGGGTTCGTCGTAGGCCCGACCATCGAGGTGCATTGAATAGTTCTCGATGCCATTGCAATAGCCGACCTCTTGCATCATTTCGAGGTCGTACTCGGTACGCATACGCAGCCGCTGAGCTTCAAGTAACTTGCCTTCGTTTTCGAAGCGTTGGAGTTGTTCGCGCAACTCGATCTCGATGCCAGAGACCGCGGCCGTCAGCCGATCTTCGGACGTGGTGTAGTGCGTTGCCGGAAAAACCGTGAGCTCGGTTAGTTCGCCCAGACGTTCGCCGGTGAGCGTGTCGACCTTGGTGATACGTTCGATGTCGTCGCCAAAGAGCTCGATACGAACCGCAAACTGTTCATAAGCCGGGTGGAGCTCGATGGTGTCACCCCGAACACGAAACTTGCCACGAACCAGGTTCATATCGTTTCGCTCGTAGCGGATGTCGACGAGCTGACGCAGGATCTCGCGTTGATCCATCTGCGCGCCTAGCCGCAGATACAGCATGTTGCGCCGGTAAAGTTCGGGCGAACCAAGGCCATAGATAGCCGACACAGACGCAACCACGATTACATCGCGTCTGGTCAGCAGCGCAGCAGTGGCCGAGTGGCGCAGCCGGTCGATCTCGTCGTTAACCGAAGAGTCCTTCTCGATGTAGGTGTCGCTCGATGGCATATAGGCCTCGGGCTGGTAGTAGTCGTAGTAGCTGACGAAGTACTCGACGCGGTTGTCAGGAAAGAACTCCTTGAACTCGTTCGCAAGTTGAGCCGCCAGTGATTTGTTTGGCGCCAACACGAGCGTGGGGCGCTGTGATTGTTCGATGGTCCAGGCAATCGTTGCGCTCTTGCCAGAACCTGTAATGCCAAGCAACGTCTGAAATTTGTGGCCATCGGCAAGACCTGCGGCGAGGGCCTCAATGGCCTCGGGTTGGTGACCGGCAGGTTCGAAGTCGGCATGAACCCGAAACGGGGGCGAATGCCCATCGTCGGCCAGCGGCACAACCTCAGTTGGGGTAAACCCAAGGCTGCTATCAGGGGTACCGGCGACCGCGGACCCACTCGTGTCGGTTGTGTTTGAGTTCGCGCTGTCAATATCGACCACTTCGCAAGCTTACGAACCCGGTGGGACATCGAGCTACGTTTGTTAGGAACATCGTGCTCAAACCCCCGAAACTTGGGACCCAGAGGTACGACTGCTTTCGCGAAGCCTCTAGCGAACGACAGAACGAGCGGGAGAATTCTCACTAGTGCGTGTACGCGGAGCGTCGTTGTGGTTATCCTCCCGCAAGTCATCCCCAATGTCTCCCCAAAAGGTACCGGCACCATGGCCGAAGAAACTGAAACAGACGCTAAAGACGAAGTCAAAGACGAAGAACTCGACGACGAAGAACTCGACGACGATCTTCCAACAGATGACGACGGCGACGGCGACGGCGACGAAGACGACGAGGACGAAGAGGCCCCGTCGGCGGCCGCTTCGGCATCAGACGATGACGATGATGACGACGACGATGTCGAAGCCGACCTCGATGCCATCTTGCGCGAGCGGATGGCCAAGGAAGACGAAGACGAAGACGAAGATGAAGACGACGTAGTCGTTGTTACCAAGTCGAAGGGCAAGAAGCCCAAAAAGCTCGCTAAGGACGGTGTCGAACCCGAAGGCCGCCAGGACGACGAACACGTGTGCACCATGTGTTTCATGCTCGTTCGGGGCACGCAGCTCGGTCCGCAGGGAGCCCGCAGCTGCCCCAGCGGCGAACTCGAGACAGATTGTCCGGCGATCGCCTACTTCGACGGCAGCTAAGCATGAGCTGCCAGCTCGACAACTAGGGCTTGAGTTCGTCCCAAGCGGCTTCGGCTAGGTCGAGTTGTTTTTCGACGAGATCGAGCCCACCCATCCAGAATCCAGGGTCGCCGAGATCGCAACCGACGATCAGGCCGAGTTCCTCAGGAGGCATTGACCCACCGCTGGATAACACCGAGAGGTATCGGCTCACGAAGTCTGGCCCTTGGCTCTTGTACTGGCCGTAGACCGACAACGCCAGGAGCTGCCCGTACGCATAGGCGTACACGTACCCGGGCGTTCCGATGAAGTGCGGGATGTAGCTCCACCAGTCGCGGTAGCCGTGGGTGAGAGTGATCGATTCACCGAGCATTGCCCGCTGTGAGTCGATCCAAAGGTCGCCGAACCGGTCGGTGGACAGCTCGCCAACGTCCCGGCGTTCGGCGTGAACGGAATCTTCGAATCGGTTCATCGCGATCTGGCGAAAGACGGTCGCGATCGAACCTTCGATGTTCTCCGCCAGCAGAGCCAGTCGATCGCGTGGGTCAGATGCTGCCGCGAGCATGGCCTGAAACGTGAGGGTCTCGCCAAACACTGACGCTGTTTCGGCGAGCGTCAGCGGCGTCTGGAAATGGAACACACCCTGGGGGCGACTCATGAAGGCATGGCAGCCGTGGCCAAGCTCGTGGGCCAGAGTCATCACGTCTCTCGGGCGGCCGGTCCAGTTCAAGAACACGTACGGATGGTGTGACGGCACGGTGTACGAACAGAACGCGCCTGGCCGTTTTGCGGGGCGAATGGGCGCATCGATCCAGCGCTCATCGAAGAATCGTTTCGCGGTAGACGCCAGCTCGGGAGAAAACGCGCCGTAAGCATCGAGAACGATCTCGGTGGCTTCAGCCCACCCAACCCTGGTTTCGGTCTCGGCAACCGTTGCCATCCGGTCGTAGTCGAACAGTTCCTGGCCAAGGATTTGAGCTTTCAGCCGATACCACCGTTGCGGGATGTCATAACGCGACACCACCGCATCGATCAACGCCTGAACCGACTCGTCGGTGGCTTCATTGGAAAGGTTGCGACCGGACAACCACGTGGGATAGCTGCGAAGTCGGTCGGTTATGGACTTGTCCTGGAGCAATGTGTTGAACACAAAGGCGCGGGTCGACAGTCCGTTGCTAAGCGCGGTGGTTATAGCGGCAGCCGCGTCGGCTCGTGTTGAGCTTTCAGGGGCGGCGAGCGACGAGAGCGCCTCCTCGAGGCTGACGCTGCTCGCGCCTTGATCGTCTGCCAACTCGACGCTGATCTCGGCCGTCAGCTGCGAGAACAACCGAGACCAAGCGCTCGCACCAGTGATGGACTTCTCACTAAGAATCGCTTCTTC